>CAYVOS010000031.1:7108-8853 GCA_964453515.1 uncultured Candidatus Saccharibacteria bacterium
AGTATGAGCAGGCGCAGTTGAAACGATCTGCGGTTTCAATTACCAAGACGCTGGAATCTACGTTGGCGCATAGCGCGAAAGCGCTGGAAGCGAAACACGTTACCGTAGCGGAATCGGTGCCGGACGCGAAGGTTATGGTGCACGATGAAAGTCTGGAGCAACTCCTGTCGATCGTCATCGACAATGCTATTAAATACGGTCCGCAAAAGGGCGCCATACACATCACTGGCAAGAAGTCCGGCGGGGAATACACAGTAAGTATCCAGGACGAAGGTCCGGGCATTGCGGCGCAAGATATGCCGCACATCTTTAACCGCTTATATCGCGGTGACAAAGCGCGTACGACGAAAGCTGAAGGATACGGCCTGGGTCTCAGCTTGGCCAAGCAAATTGCCATCGCTAACCACGCGACCATTACGGCTAGCAATGCCAAGCAGGGCGGCGCTGTCTTTACTATTGGGCTTGAACTTGCCAAGTAGGCAGGTGCAAGCGGATTGGTATAATAAGGGGATGCGGGTAATTAAGGGAGTCCCTACCGTGCCAAACTTCGTGTGGCCACTGGCGCTACTGTCAGTTGTCAGCGTCGGCTATTTTGTTGTTGGCTCGATCGAGAATCACAGTACCGTGTTTGCGTTTCTGATATGGAATCTGTTGCTGGCGTGGCTACCGCTTTTATTCGTGCTTTGGCTGCTGTCGGTCATAAAACGGTACGGTTGGACGAGTTGGTTAGGAATACTGCTGACTCTGTTGTGGCTTAATTTTTTGCCGAATAGCTTTTATATGGTCAGTGATTATATACACTTGCAGGATTACCAGCGGGCGAACATCGTGTTTGATGCGGTTACTTTTTCACTGTTTATCCTGAACGGCTTACTACTCGGCTACGCCAGTCTTTATCTGATTCATAAACAATTTGCCTCGCGGCTTTCAAGGCTAAATACCTGGCGGCTGGTAGTACTTATCCTATTTCTCTGTAGTTTTGCAATTTACTTGGGTCGGGATCTCCGGATGAGCTCGTGGGATATTCTTACCAATCCGGCTGGTATCCTCTTCGATATCTCAGATCCAATCATTAATCCACGGGCCCACGCGCTGGCATTCACGACAACCATTACGTTTTTCGTGTTCCTGGTAAGTCTGTATTTTGTGGTCTGGCAACTCTCAAGATCATTAGAGAAGCAAGATAGGTCACAGCTGTTGTATACTGATAGACGATGAAACAGGAGTTGGAAGCCGCACTGGCGGCAATCGTGAAGGATCTTTTCGACGTTCAGGACGTACAGATTGATTTGACGCGCCCCGAAGAGCAGTTCGGAGACTACGCGACCAATGTTGCGTTGCAATTGACTGGCCGGGTCGGCAAGAGTCCGCGTGAAATCGGCGAAACGCTTGCCGAAGCGCTGAGAACATCATTACGGGACAAGGTTGCTAACATAACCGTTGCCGGTCCAGGCTTTTTGAACCTTACACTAACTGACGAGACATTAGTGAAGGCAGCTAGAGAAGTGCCATCAAGGTCGCTTGAAGGAAAAGTATATCTTGCCGAATATTCTGACCCCAACCCTTTTAAGCCGCTGCATGCGGGACATTTATACACAACACTCATCGGCGACAGTATTTCCCGGTTAATTGAAAATGCCGGTGCTAGAATAAGCCGGTTGAACTACGGTGGTGACGTTGGATTGCACGTTGGTAAAAGCATGTGGGCGATCGTGGCTGAACTCGGTGGTGAATTTCCTGAGAAG
>CAYVOS010000032.1:0-8653 GCA_964453515.1 uncultured Candidatus Saccharibacteria bacterium
ATGACCGCCAGACGAAGCAGTTCGTAACAATTCCTAACACTGACTGCGCCTTCGGGTACCGCTCGAGCCGCTTTCAGACTACGGATAAAAACCGATTCTTCATTATGGCAGTGACACTGCATCTGATGAGAGGTAACCCTGAACCACCGTTCTATCGAGCGCTTGCGGATTATCTGGAGCAGCACAGCATCTACGACTATACTCCCGCGGTTATTCGTGAAGCGGTTATAAATATCCGCAATGCAAAGCTCCCCAACCCAGAGGTTGTCGCAAATAATGGCTCATTTTTTGCAAATCCAATCATTAATGAGGCTGATTTTATCCAATTGCAAGCCGACTTCCCTAACATGCCCCATTGGCCAGCTGAAGGTGGCAACGTGAAGCTGCCCGCAGCTTGGTTACTGGACCAGGCGGGCTTTAAGGATATGCACGACACTGAAACCGGAATGGCCACCTGGCCCCAACAGACATTAGTTCTTGTAAACGAACATGCGCGATCAACCGCTGATCTGGAGAAATTTAAAGCAAAGATCATTACGACCGTTGCAGAAAAGTTTCACATTACACTCCAGCAGGAACCGGAACTACTGCCGTAGAAAACTACTGGTCAATGCTAGTAGTAGTAAAGAAATGCGTGTGTGGTATTTTCTCAGCCAGAAAAATTAAGCCTGAGTCGAGCATTAGATCGATGAGTACAATTGCCAGCAATAGCACGATAACCGTCATGAAGGCGCTATGCTTTACTTCACGCTTGCGAGCAACGGCATTAATCGGTACATAGAAATGCTTGCTATCAATTAGGTCTTCGACTTCGCGCTCCCGTTTCGCAGCGGCAGCCGCCTCGGCAATTGCTTTTTCAGTTTCAGGATTTGGCTTCTCTCCTTTATTCGCAGGTTCATCATCTTCGGGATCAGCTTCATCAGCATTGGGCTTGTCCGCTGCTTTTTCCTGCGATTCCTCCGACGGCTTGGGTATTTCCGCTTCTGAATCAGAAGTGATTGTTGCGGTATCATCTTTTGGAGTGTCGGCTGGATCATCTTCTTTCGGTGACTGCGTCAGTGGCTCTACCTTCGGTGCTGTTTGCGCGGTCTCAGTTGCCGCTGGGTTATTCGCAGGGGTTGTCTCTTTGTCACCACTATCACTGATTGGTACAATTAAGGTTCGCTTGCTCTGAGAAGGCAACACGGGCGCTGATGGCGGATTTGCAGGCGATACACTGTCATCTTGAGTCGTTTGATCATCCGACGGACTACCAATCGACGTTACGAGGCCAATCATCGGGCGGCTCTGAATTACCAGTGAAGCTGCATCCGCATCTGTGGATGTTGTCTTTTTTGGTTTCATTACATCTACCATTTTCGGTTTTGCTTTGCTTGATTTATCATTCATCCGTATCCCGCCCTTTAGCAAGCACTAGTACTATTCAATTGACTTTATAGTACTTCATACCTCTTCCAAAAGTAAATTACGAAAAGCTCATGGTTTTCATATATACTTACATGCAGTATGCGTGTATCCGATGCGCTCGTCGAAAAGTTGCTGAAGTCGACGGATAAATTTAGCGCCGAACAGCTGAAGAATTTACACGAGCAGGGTGAGAACGAAAAGAAGCCGCTGCAAGATATTGTCGTACAAACAAACATGATGAGTGATGCCGATCTGACTAAGCTCTATGCGAAAGAAATTGATGTCCCGTTTGCGGAATTTACACCTGGAACGATACCGAGAGAAATCCTACAGTTCATTCCGGAAAAAGTTGCACGGCAGTACCACACAGTTGCTTTTGACCTCGATCAGGACGGCGTCGTCTATGTAGCCATGGAAGACCCTGATGACATTCAAGCCATTAACTTCCTGCAAAAACAGCTCGTCAAGCCGATTCGCGTCCATATCGCACCAAGCAGTACGATTCAAACTGTCATCGATGAGTATGGTGGCGGTACCAACGTCACCACAGAACTCGCGAAAGTTATTCCCATCGAAGACAAAGAGGCGATGGATGAGGAGATAGATGAGAAAGATGTCGCTGAAGATTCTCCCATCGCACAAACCGTTAATCTCATCATCAACTACGGCATTAAGTCAAGCGCAAGTGACATCCATATCGAACCACGTGAAAATGCAGTGATCATCCGCTACCGCGTGGATGGCGTACTGCGCGAAGCCAACAAGCTACCTCGCCACGTGTTAAACGCGCTAGTGTCCCGCATTAAAATTCTAGCCAACCTACAGATTGACGAACATCGGGCGCCGCAAGACGGCCGTTTCAAAATTTCAATTGACGACCACGTCTACGCTTTGCGTGTTTCTACTTTACCAATCGTCGACGGCGAAAAGGTCGTAATGCGTATTCTCGACGAATCGACGAAAGCTGCAACTCTCGAACAGCTCGGTTACTGGGGGGAGTCGCTGAAACGCGTCGAGCAGGCCATAGTCCAACCACATGGCATGATCCTCGTTACCGGCCCGACCGGATCCGGAAAGTCTACCAGCCTATTCAGCGTCTTAAGTAAATTAAATAGTCCGAACGTCAATATCAGTACCGTTGAAGACCCGGTAGAATACCGTATTCCCGGTGTCAACCAGACGCAGGTAAACCCGATAGCTGGCATGACCTTCGCAAACGGGCTCCGGGCGCTGCTTCGCCAAGACCCGAACATTATTATGGTCGGAGAGATTCGTGACCGGGAAACTGCCGACTTGGCAGTCCAAGCTTCGCTGACCGGGCATTTGGTTTTCAGTACGCTTCACACTAATAACGCCGCAACATGTCTGCCCCGTTTCCTGGATATGGGCATCGAGCCGTTCTTGATCGCCAGTACGGTCAGAATTGTCATTGGGCAACGATTAGTGCGACGCCTCTGCCCCAATTGTCGTGAAGCGTATGAACCCGATGCCAACACCATTGAACATATCAAGACCGCATTCGGTCTCAGTGCCGATGGCGCGATACCGCATGTACACCAGCTAGAAAAACAAGCCCTGGAAGGCGGTATTGGTGTAGCTGAAAAAGCAGCAGCGGAACTAAGTACCAACGAACGCACAATCCAACGGTTATGGAAAGCTCATGATGGCGGCTGTGAAAAATGCAATATGTCAGGCTACCGCGGGCGAATGGGTATTTATGAGGTGTTTGAGAATAACCTTGGCATACAGAAGTTAATCATCACGAACTCAACCAGTGAAAACCTGGAAGCCCAAGCCATCAAGGACGGCATGGTAACCATGCAGATGGACGGACTTGTAAAGGCATTGCGGGGTGAGACGAGTCTGGAAGAAATTATGCGCGTAACATCAACTGAAGGGTAAAATATAAGCATATGCCTGATTACACATACGCCGCCCGCCAAGCAAACGGTCAGCCCCAAAAAGGAACCGTTACTGCGAGTACTAAGAGCGCCGCGATTGCATCGCTACGCGCTAAGCAACTACAGCCCATCACCGTGGTCGAAGCAAAAGCCGGCTTCGGATTGAATATGAACATCAACTTGCCTGGCTCAAATAATGTTAAGACCAAGGACCTGGTAGTGTTTACCCGTCAGTTTTCAACCATGGTAAATGCCGGCGTACCGATCCTACGTTCACTCACGCTCCTTAAAGACCAAACCGCATCGATACCGCTTAAAAAAGCGCTAGAATCCATCGTTGCAGATATTCAGGGTGGCGCTAATCTTAGTGACGCGCTCGCAAAGCACCCGAATGCGTTCCAGTCAATTTACGTCAATATGGTGCGTGCAGGTGAAGCCGGCGGTATTCTCGATAAAGTCTTAAATCGACTGGCGTTTCAACAGGAAAAAGATAGCGCCATCAAAGGCAAAATTAAAGCCGCAATGGTATATCCAATGGTCATTAGTACGGTCGTAGTGTTGGCATTCTTCGTCTTAATGACCTTCATCGTGCCCAAGATTGGCACCATCCTAACTTCTTTAAGCGGCGGTGGCGCAAAACTGCCGGTTTACACTCGTGCGTTGCTTTCCTTAAGCCACTTCATGAAAAGCCCAGCCTTCATACTCACGATTGTTGTAGTCGTACCATTGGTAACGATTGTTTTTAAACACTGGACAAAGACAGAAAAAGGCCGCTACCAATGGCACTCACTACTACTTAGAATTCCTGTCATAAAAGTGATCATTACAAAGACTGCCATCGCCCGCTTTGCCCGAATCTTTGCCTCACTCATGGGTGCCGGCGTTTCAATTGTTGACGCGATCAATACCACGGCTGGCGCAATGGGTAATGCCGTGATCGAAAAAGAATTACGAGACTGTTCAAAAGCCATTCAATCCGGCAGCCAGCTATCAGCTGAGATCGAGAAAAGCAAGCACTTCCCACCTATTGTGGCGCAAATGCTTGCAGTTGGAGAGGAGACCGGCCAGACCGATACCGTCATCGTTAAGGTAGCTGAATTTTATGAAGAGGAAGTAGACGCCGCCATTGGCGCCTTGTCGTCTGTCATTGAACCGGTTATGATCCTCGTGCTTGGCGGTATGGTCGGCCTCATTGCCATTAGTGTTTTTGGTCCAATTACTCAGTTATCCACAAGCGTCCAAGGATAGCATACGACAGTCATAAACCTGTTGACTTTAGCTTAAGCATAAGAAATAATGTTTGTCATGGTCAGATCGTCAATAGATATCTGAAATAAAGAAGAAAAACGTAAGAAAGGGTGGGAAACCATGCGCAAAAAACTTGATTCGAAGGGCTTTACCCTTATCGAACTCTTAATAGTGATTATCATCATCGGTATTTTGGCTGCGATTGCATTTGTTGCATATAGCGGTGCACAGAACAAGGCACACAAAGCGGACGCACAGTCAACACTTTCAGAGGTACGATCAAAGATGGGTGAGTACTACGCCGGAAACAGTAGCTACCCGGCTACTATTAGTGACTTCGACAACTGGCTCAGCAGTAGCGACGGAGGCAATAACTCGACAATGGCTAGTGCCTTTACTGGCGCGAACGGCTACACATACACCGTAACGCCAAGCGGCTGTGGTGACACGGTTGCAGTCGGTGGCGCAATTACCACGGGTACAACAGCTTGTTCTGGCTACTCAATAACCGCTGCAGCAACCATTTGGGGCGACTCAAATCCCGCTGACAACATTACGGTTACAAACTAGAACCTATACGTCGCAGACTAAAACCGCTTGGGTAAAAGCTCAAGCGGTTTTATAATACTTAGGAGATTATGTCGGCTAACAAAGATGATCAAATAACGGCGGGTATAAGTGTAGCAAACGAAGCCGGATTCACGTTGGTTGAAATTTTGGTGACTATAATGGTTCTCGGGATCGTTATCAGCAGCCTTGGCGGTTTGTACTATCTAATGCAGGAAACTGAGGTACGCAGCCAGCAGTTTGACCTTGCAGTTCGGGCAGCACGTAGCGAAATTGAAAGTTTACGTAATAACGGATATGGCTCTATTACGCCTGGCAGCAACATCAACTTTACCTCGAGTTTGCCCCCAGCCCTGCCGGCAAACAAACAGGGTACAGTTGCAGTCAGCCAACCGGCCTCCGGATTACGACGAGTCGACGTAACCGTTACCTATACCAGCTATAACTTGCCGCAAACCGTAGAACTGAGCTCGGATATCGGTATCGTTGGGCTAGGACAAAACCAATGAAAAAGCTCAGCAACGACCAATCAGGTTTTACGCTCATTGAGCTTACCCTCGTAATGATCATTACCGCCATACTGTCGCTCACCATGGCAAACTTTATTGAGACGTGGCTGCAGCAGTCTTCACTAGCTGAATCTCGCGCCTCCCTGCTTGTGAGTGCTGAAAATGCACTGGACAATGTCACAAACGACATCATGTTGTCAGGCAGCGTCGATCAAAACAATAGGTGGCCTGATACGTATGGACCTGGTGGTAACCAGTTTGGCTGGACCTCAGGCAGCCAAACCTTAATACTCGCCAAAGCCGCAGTTGATTCCAGCGGCAATGTCATCTTTATTGACCCTGCAAAATATATCAGCCAGAAAGACAACGACATTTACTATCTATCTGGTACTACCTTATACCGCCGAACGCTTGCTTCAACGAGCAGCGGTGACGCGGCCATAACCACCTGCCCGCCGGCTGATGCTACCGCAAGCTGCCCCGCTGACTTAACGATTGCCACTGATGTCAGCAATTTAACATTCACCTACTACGACCAAAACGGGAATACTGTCACGCCGGCTGATGCACGCTCAGTGGGGATTAACATAACCATATCCTCCATAGAAGGTGGGCAAAAAGTAAGCGCCAACTACAGTGCAAGGATGGTATTTAGAAATGAGTAAACTACTTACACACGATACTCGGCTTACGCGTCCCAATACCGCGTCTAAAGACGAGGGCGGCTGGTTCCTTATTTCGGCTATTGTCATGATCACTTTCTTGTCCGCTATTGGCTTTTCTATAGCGGGGCTTGTGGCTTTGCAATACCAACATACGCGGCTTGAGATGTACGACCAGAACGCGCAGTTAGTCGCTGAAGCGGGCGTTGAGCAAACAGTCACTGAGCTTAACAGTGATAATTCCTTTGCCGGTTATACCTCACCGCAAACTTTCTTTGACGACAGTACGCAAGGAAAAGGCACCTACATCACTACCGTTACCACAAACGCCGACGGCACGTCAAAAACTATCGTTTCATACGGTAAGGTATACCAAAATGACAGTGCCGCAACGCCTTACTTTACGAGAGGCATAAAAGTGACGGTTGTCGGCACAACATCCAGCGGCTACTCAGTGTCAACGGGACCGGGAGGTTTAATTCTAGCTGGCAGTGCGTCCATTACCAATTCGAATGTGTACGTTAATGGTACCATTACTCTACAGGGCAGCTCAAGTATTGGTACACAGGCCAACCCAGTCACCGTTGACGCCGGCAACATTGCCTGCCCGACAGGCTCCAATCCCGGCTCAAGCTATCCAGAACTTTGTGCCGGTGACAGCCAACCGATTTCAATGGACTATAGCACCGCAATTTGGGGAACCGTTTGCGCGACTGGACAAATAAGTACCGGGCCAAATAATAATATTCAGGGGGGCAAAACGGGATCGGGCTTGCAAATTGGCTGTACGGCACCAGCCGTAGCGCAACCGACATACAATCGCTCAAACATTATCAGTGCAATTCCTGATTCAAATGTATTCTCCGGAACTAGTGGTTCGTATGCCTGTAGCGGCAATAGCTCCATATCGCTGTCGCCAAACACTGAACTTACCGGTAATTCGGTGACTTGGGGCAATAGCTGTAATATAACCGTTAACGGTAATGTATATATACCTGGCAATCTTACCATCGACGGCGCAGCAACCATCACTACGTCGAGTACGGTTGGCAGCACGCGACCAGTTGTTTTGGTCGATGGGACCATTACCGTCGGTGGGTCAGCGAGTTTCATTGCTAATTCTAGCGGTACAGGAATTGACTTCGTGAGCTTCAAAAACTGTATTAGCGGTACAGATATCGCATGTGACTACGGTGCGAGCAATCCATCTGCTACACCTACCGGGACTGATCTCTATAATTCGCAACATGAAGTAAACGTTAGCGTCGGAGGCGCCGCAAGCAGCGCCGGCATGGTATTTGATGCCTATTGGAGCGAGGTAAGCCTGACGGGCAGCGGCCGCATTGGCGCTGCCGCCGGCCAGACCGTGTATTTAGATGGAGCCGGAACCGTTATATTCGGTACGTCACTTTCCTCTGGAGCGGAAACGTGGAGTATTACGAGCTACCAGTTAATCAGTTCGTAACAATCGCTATTCCAAATACATTTACGAAAATGGTATACTTTCATCAGACAAGCTTATGCTTGGGTGGGCACTGTGAACAAAAGCACAAACACTTCTAATACTTATTTCTTTGAGGACAAGCCCGTCTTCGGACTAGACGTGGGTCATGATATGCTGCGCGTCGTTCAGTTCGATATGGTCCACAACATACCTAAACTGAAGGGCTACGGGTCTATTGCATTTGACCCAACCGCAGTTGAAGACGGCGTGATTATCAAGCCGGAATTGATCGCGAAATCCGCAGTGACACTTTTCCATAAAGAACTGGTCGGTGACATTAGCACCAAACGCGTAGCAGTATCACTTCCTGCTGCCCGTGCGTTGACTCGAGCCGTACAGCTCCCAAAACTGAGCAAGAAGGAGATTGCCGACGCTGTCCAGGCTGAAGTCGAACAATACCTCCCGATGAACGCTAACGACTTGTACTTGGATTACACGACGATCCGTGAAGATGTAGACGGAATCGAGGTTTTTCTCGTCGCGATGCCAAAGAAAATCGTCGATTCCCACCTGACGCTTACACGTATGATTGGCCTTGAGGCTGTCTTATTCGATACTGCTATCGGCGCCAGTGCCCAACTCTTTGCTTTAGACAAGCAAAGTGGCATTCCATCAGTGCTCGTTGACTTCGGCGCAAAGAGTAGCGATATTACCGTCTACAACCACGGACTGGTCGTTACAGGCACCGTCCCCTACGGCGGTGACGACATCACCGTTACTATAGCGAAGTCATTGCGTGTCACACCACACGAAGCGGTGATGCTGAAAAGTAAGTATGGCCTTTCAAAGAGTGCGGTCCAAAAGCAAGTTACCGCCGCCATAAAGCCAGCACTTGAAGAACTCATTAAAGAAATC
>CAYVOS010000033.1:0-8415 GCA_964453515.1 uncultured Candidatus Saccharibacteria bacterium
GCATTTTTTGGGCTGGGAACAATGCTAATGCAAGCCTTAGCTGGGGCATTGTTCGGATTTATTGCAGTTAAAAGAGGTCTTTCCAGTGAAGCCATTCGAACAGTTGCACTTAAAACTGCGGGCAATACGCTCACATGGGGAGGTATAGCATTTATTTTGGCCGGCATATTCGGGCAGATATTTCCAAGTGCAGCTTCAGTAGCCATAAATACTGGCCTACGCGTACACAATCTATATAGTATGGGATTGGAATTCTTGCTTGTCATAGTTTGTGTAATTGGCGTGGGACTAACGACTCTAGCCGTAGAGACACGCTCAGAGCTCCGGAAAAATCGCGCCAATACTTAATCCCATACAGTGTAACTCCCGCCCCTTACTCGCCAAGTAAGGATACTTGATGCGGCGCTTCTAATATCTTTCTCTAACGAACTAGCTCATCTCTAATAAGGTGTAAAATTTTACTTACTAACTGCACCAAGACTTGTTTATACCTTCATTTAGTTTATTAGTATTCAATTCTATGCACACGAGCATTCACCACTCAGTCAGGACTCTATCTGGTGAATGACTCCTTCCTCTAACCATTTATACGTCGTACTAACACAATTACTAAAATCACAGTATCAGCGTTTAATCGTTTCCTTTAGGTATTCTAGTATTTCGCCTTGATTTTTTAATTCTATTGCCTGATTTTTAAGTTCTGTCATTTGTTCGTCTTGTAAATTAGCTAGATATGTTAACGTTCTATGGTCACTTTCTGCTTTAGCATCCTGTTGGCTTTGTATAACGTTTTGGCCAACCATAATTATAGGTAGTAGCACTAACTGTAGGAAATTCTGAGAAATCCAAGCTATAAGTGCGATTAAGCTAGCCGATATAAGCCACTGCGGGAAGACATTCATTTTCGGAAAAATTAGATGAAGTATAGCTGGCAATGAGAGCAGTGAAAGAACCGCAAACAAATATCCAGTCCACATTGTGCCGACACCCTTGGTTATTTTGACTGCCAGTTTATCATTGAATTTATTAATGCCTTTCAGGTCTTTTTCTAATAACTTTTTTGGGTGAGTAACATTGTCATTTGGTTTTTGTACATCCATACACATATCATATCAGATACTGTAAAACAGCTTCACACCTTATAGGCCTAGCTCAACGCTCAAAAACTCTCTTTGAAATTCAAAATAATCAAGGTAGAAAAAAATACTAAGATTTTTACTTTCAAACCGTACTTTATACGGTATAGAATTGAATTATGAGGTCACAGCCTTTCGTTCCAAGCAGCCGTAAGGTTTCCCGGGCTTCAATCTTTTGTAATTTCGAAATAACTTGCGCCGAGACGACTCACGACTGCAATAGTGACGGGTACTGGGTATTGTGGTCATTCATGTAGCTCCCCTTGGTCCTATCTAACGTCATGGTGCATAAGAACGGTATTGACAAGACTCACACGGACCGTGTGGCACCGCGCATAGCGTCAGGTGGCATTTGCTGCAACACTGAAGGTGTGATTAGGAGCGGAAGCTATGCAACAACAGAACTTTATAGACCATGCGGGAACCCAAACACTCAGTCAGCGGCAGAGACGCATTTTTGACTTTTTAAACCAGCATCATTTCGGCGTACTTTCAACGGTTACGCCCGACGGCAATCCCCATGGTGCCGTCGTGTACTTTGTGACTGACCCGGATTTTACCGTTCATATTTTGACCAAGACGGGTACACGCAAGTATGACAATTTGATACATAACAACCACGTCTTACTCACCGTGTTTGACGTAAAGATGCAAGCGACCGCTCAGATCACAGGAATCGCGACAGAATACCCGGGCAGACATACTATCCAGCATGTTGCGGATGCCATCTACGCCAAACAAGGTGAACTTCACAAGGGCCTGCCCCCAATTATGAAGCTGCAAGCTGATATGTTTACGACCTTTACGATAGAGCCCGTACAAATTCGTATGGCACTCTACATGAAAACCAGACCGGGGAGTTACGAAGATATGTTCACCTCGGTTGAATCGTTCGATTTAGTCGAATAGCTACAGTTCGCTACCGAGCGACTGCTCGAGTGTTGCCAAATCATGAACTAGTATGCCTTCCTTGGTCATTTTGACCCAGCAGTTATCTTTCAGTTTTTTCATTTCACGGCTGATCGTTTCTCGGGATAATCCCGACCGCGCTGCAAAGTCAAACTCACTGCTGGTAAGCACGTAACTGCCGTCAGCCTGCTGCGTACCGAATCGCCGGCAATCTATGATCAGCTCATAGAGCAGCCGGCTTTTGGCAGATCCTGACATGAGGTGTACAAGTCGTCCGTACACCCCTTCAAGTCCCCGGTATAGCCGACTTAAGAGATCAAGCGTCACATCAGGATTGTCGCGTAAAAACTCCAATGCTTTATCAGCGGGCACGACGTATAAGACAACGTGTGTTTCAGTTTTGTAAAAATATTTGTTCGGCGTCTGGTTTAGCGCCCATGACATCGGGAAGAATGCTGGCGGTCTAAAGATGTTAATTACTACTTCATCACCTCGGTAAGAAACGTCATATTTGCGGACCTGGCCTTCGACGATATAGAAGATATTGTCCGGGCTTTCGTCAGCGAACACGAGTATTTGCCCCTTTGGATATTCTCTTTTCGGGTAGATGGAAAATGCGGTATGTACCTTGGCTTCAATGTCTGTAGACACGGGCTTCTCCTATTTACATTATAGCCCTAAGTCAGCTGTGACCATCTGCACATAGTTTGAGTGATCGTAGACATCGTGCCGAAACAGCGTTCCATTTAGACTAGAGATGGATGGGTCGTTAAGTGATGAAAGGAGGGAAGCAGTAAAAAACGACTTCGAACAAAAGGAGGAAGATATGAAACTATCACGGAGAGATGTAGTGACACCCATCGTCGCCCTATTCGGTGCGGTTGTGGTGTTTGCGAAGCTGCAATCTTACTCTTGGTGGCTCATTGGGAGTTGGAGGGGCGCACTCGGGGTAATCTCAGTGCTCGGTCTAATAGTAGCAGTTTTCTACGCTGTCGACTGGGTACGGAATGAAACCATGGCACCGCTTGGAGAAATGCTTCTCTGGGGTGCGGCTGCAGTTATTGCGGTAGCAGGTATGTCTGTGACGACTACTAAAGCTGAGTTCGTGTGGGCCGCGTCATTGATCGGTGTAGCTTGGCTGGCACAGCTGAGTGCGCACGTTTGGGATACGACGCATGATCACACTTCTCATATGGTTGGCGTCCACTAACATATGATTCGGATAATAACCGTGAAGCCCGGGTGACGTTCACGGTTATTTCTAGGCAAGTATGTGACCAAAATCACAGGCTTGTTATGGTTATGCTATTATGCTTATGACTGAAGTAAAAAAGGAAACAAAATGAACCGTAAAACGCTCGATAAGCTTATAGCTACCACAGGGTTGACGCTTGCCATCGTACTCCTAGTAGCTTCAGGTGCCTTATTCTATGTGCACCACTTTATTCACACGCAGGTATTTAACCAGTTATCGGATCAGCAGATCACTTTCCCAGCCGCAAATAGCGCGAGCCTGAACGCATTGCCAGCAGCAGACAAAGCGGCGATGATGAAGTATGCCGGTCAGCAAATGACTACCGGTGCCCAGGCAGAGGTCTGGTCGGACCACTTTATTGCCGTGCACCTGAAAAAAATTGGCGGCGGTTTCACCTATTCGCAGCTAAGTGCAAAAGCAATAGCTGACCCGTCAAACCAGAAACTGGCAGGTCAGGTCCAAAAAGTATTTCAAGGGGAAACCCTACGCGGTATGCTGCTTAATGCCTATGCGTTTGACACTATGGCGGTTGTTGCCGGCTATGCAGCTTGGGGTGCGCTAGCGGCTGGCATAATCTTGTTAGTGCTTGCGTTGCTAGGTTATTGGCACGCGGGCTCTGTCAAAGTTAAGGGCAAGCGCTAAGAGTTTAACTCTATTCCGGTAACGCATTCCACCCTCTTGGTGCTATAGGTACATCGGCCGTCATTGGATTCTTAAAGGTGACAATCATCCGAGATTGTTGCTCGATCCGGACAGCTATCGTTTCCAGACCGTGCCGCCTAGTCAGTCGGATAGGAAATCTGCGGGGCAGTACTAGCCTCAGCAGTTACAGGCCGTACACTCGTCTCGACGATATCCATGAGCTGCTGTGGTGAAAATCGTTGTCCCGACTTGGCAATTTTCTGGATGATGTCAATCACTACCTGGTTATACGGTGCGGCTAGGCCGCACCGTTTGCCAAGTTGCACGACCTCGCCATTAACATATTCAACGGCAATTTCACCCTCTAGTTTGAGTTTCGTGACTAAGAGTTCAGCTGACACCATGTCACGGTCAATCTTACTGAGCATGCGGGGGATTAGTTCGGAGACGGGCAGCGGCATGTGTAGCACTGATATGATCTTGCTTACGGGTGGCAGGCCGGGCAGGGAAACGAGCTGGATATTCGCAGTGCGAATGACATCCGTTGCTTCCTTCATGAGCATGACGGAGAGTGGGCGAATACTCGGGTGCTCTGCCGCTTCTCGGGCAGTCAGTCCGGTTGCAGCCGCCAGGCTGTGGTGCACTTCGGTGACTCGCCGGGTCCATAGTGCACCGTTGATACTGTCGACGTAGGTTGTGGGCATAACCCGGCTAAGGAGCGCGACGACCGATTCGGCGAAGCCGGTCGAGTCAAACGGTTCACCGACCAACAGTGCGCCGGCTACCGGGTAGGATACATGGCCTGGCTGTATCGTGGCGCCAAATAACGTCACAATGCTTAAGATATATTTCTTGCCAAGCACGGCAGCAACCTGTTCCGCAGCGTGTGGACTGTCCTGCAAGGTGATAACTGGCACTTCACTTAAGTATTGCTTGCACTCATGCAGCGTTGGCATAATCTCCTGGATTTCAGTACTTAAGAAACAGATGTCCGGCCGTTCGGTCATCTGGGTTTTTGCCTGTGGTTCTACGTGTAGATGGCCAACGACTCCCTCGATCCACAGCCCCTGTTGAATGACTGCGTTTACGTGGATTTCGTTCTTGTCGATAAGTACGACCGATTCACCGATTTGCGAAAGCAGCCCCCCCAGGACATCACCTTCAGCGCTACTGCCGAGTACGGCTATCTTCATATTGTAGTAAACCTTAACAAATCTTTATGGTTATGCTTTCAGACGTCTCTATTATAGGCCAAGTCAGGATTTCTTATGCAGTGAAAAATGTACCTGCATTATACTTTTGTGTTTTCAGATAAAATTGCCACCCCTCCCCGGGTGGCAATTCTTTGGCTGTGTCGTTTATCCCTGGTACTTGCTTTATATGCTTTGACACAGCCGCTTATATAGTGAACGCGCTCTGTCTGGTTTTTAGCTTAACGTGTACATATTTCATTACACATCCCTCACACTGCCGAATGGCACCCGTTTAATGATGATCTGTTCCATATTTGCCATGGTTGCCGGAACCACCGTGAACTCGCCGTACTTGTCGTTGAGCTTATCGGACGCCCGGGCCAGCGAGTGTGTATCGAGCCGGGTACCGTCGAAGATGCCGAGTTGAACCGGCGTTGCCGGTACGACGTCAAAAACGGCGATGTTTATGTGTGTCACTCTGGCGGGAAACTGTACTTGTCTCAATAGCTGCACGGTTTGAACGTAAATGTCCGGGGTGGAGTAGAGCAGGGACTTTACCCGTTTGCTCTTGCCCCACCAGGTTTTGTTCTCAAAGCCGAGTCCCAAAAACACGCCCCGGGCTTGATAGTCGTGTTTGCGGAGCCTACGGCCGGTCTTCTCACAAAGCTTCATGAGCAGGCGCGCGACCTTTTCCGGGTCGTCGGTCTTGTCGCCCACGGCGTAGTCGTTGCCAAAGCTTTTAACGCCAAAAGTGGCGGCATCAACTTCATAGCCGCGCAGCCGTAAATACCAGTAGTAGCCGACGATACTTTTGAATACCTGGCCCTTCAGCTGGTGCATAGGAGCGTCGAGAAATTCCAGGGGCGTGAATATGCCGGCAAGGTTCAGCCGGGCTTTGTAGCGGTAATTGATACCCGGCAAATCTATGAGCTGGAGCTGACGGTAAACCTCCCTGATATCCTGGCCGTTAATAACATCGAGGCCGTTAGGTTTATGGAGCCCGGCGGCGACCTTCGCCAGGAATCGGTTCGGGGCGATCCCGATATTGACGGTCACGTATTCGCCAAGAGAGGCTTTAATGTCCCGTTTGATCTGATGCCCGATGCTGACGAGGCTTCTGCCGTCACGCAGGGCTTTCGAGCCCTTGAAATCCACGACGAATTCGTCGATGGACTTCGGGGTAATGTCGCTGGTATATTTCTCCAGTACCGCCCGGAAGCGCCGGTGGGCATCGAAGTACTTCTCCGGATCGGGCGGCAGAATGATGATATCTTTATCTATGGCTTGAGTATCCCGGATGCGCATGAGCTTAATACCTTCACGTCGGGCTTCGTACGAGGATGCGATAATAAATCCGCCTGGTGAAGTGTACGCGGCAACGCCGACCGGCTTATGGCGGATCAGCGGGTTGGCTTGCTGCTCAATGATGGCGTAGCACGAATTAAGGTCGACGTGCATGATTAGTGACCGTGCGTTGTTAAGCGGCAAGTCCATCATGAACGGCCTCCAGAGTCCAGTGCAGGTTACCGCTGTCCAGTCGCAGTCTGAACCATAACGACTCCTCCTTATCCACGAGTTCAAAGATATGCTGTAGATGCTGGCCCTCCATGTAGCTGTGGTAGTAGCCGATCTTCCCGACGTAGTAGTCTTTATTTTGCCAATTCAAAAGATACGGCATCGCCTGTTTTTTACGCGAGCTGTAACTCATGACCACGCTCACTTCTTCATTGATTACCTCTCTCATTTCAAGTCCTTTCAATAGGGTGCCATGAATGACACCGTTTTATATCCCAAACAAGGAATGTAGTTCGTCCCATCGGTGTTTGGGGGACCCGGTAGGAACGGTAGCCATCGGTGTAATCCAGTGGTAGCTAACGAGCTCCAACTGCGAGTATCCGAAGACTAAGACTTGAAATAAATGAGGTAAGCAGTGACGTGCATCAAATGGTGCAGTGAGTGTGCCACCTGGTTAATAAGCCTGCATGGCGGAAGGCAAAAGCGCCAGCCCACGCATAGCTGCTTTTGATTATAACGCGAAGCGGGTTTTTTGTGTTAGAAAACCGAGCGTTGTCTAACTTTTCTTGCCTTTTTTCGTAGACTGCTTGTCCTGGTAAAAGTACGCACATAGTCGCTCAAGTGGCGTAGCATTGTCAATGTCTTTGTGATGCCTCACGCGGTTGTAGCAGTTCACGAATTTTGCTAAAGCCTTGGCGCGTTCTTCTCAGGTTACAAACTACTCACTGCACCAGCTTTCCATGAGCGTTCGTATGATCCGCTCGGTTCTACCATTCGTCTGGGGATGTTTGACCTTAGTGAGTAAATCTCTGACTAATGCCGGCGTCGCCAGCACACTTCATGAACAGACGCTCGCCGTACCCGTTGATGCACATACCATATGTGGTAGCTTCCATTCGGTGGTCGTAAGTGATGTTTGGCAACTACACCTTTACCACGGACGGAAGTTACATAGTTATCCTAGAAAGTGCAATAACGCGGTGAGTTCTTACAGGTGAGGGCCGTCTATTGGTGTTGGGGCTTAAATAAATCCCTGCTACGTATATTAAGAGCAGGGATTTATTCCTTATTTTTTACTTTTTCTTGTCTGTAGGCAACGCTACAAAGCGCTCAACTGCTTTGCTGAAGACATCAGAGGCCCAACAAACCAGTGCGAGCGCTACGCCAACGGCGACAAGAAACACAGCCCACCCTACCGGTGAGCTCCATCCCCAGACGTCCATAGACGACCCTCCTTTTAGTTACTAATAATTAAACATTAACGGTATTTTGCCAAGTTGGCAAGTAGGTAAATGCAGAAGAGTTTTGTATAATTGTACTGTCTTTGAAACCTGGCGCCTTGGCGGAGTGGTTACGCAGAGGTCTGCAAAACCTTTTACACCGGTTCAATTCCGGTAGGCGCCTCCATTTATTTTGACTTACAAGCAAGATTTGCGACAACTCATGCATCAGGGTCATTACCTATGACCAAAGCGGGAGCATCGCTCTATTAGATCGAGCTAAGTTTCAAGTCGATATTTCTCCGGTAGCTGATCATATTGATGATCATAGCTCTCCTGAACAGGCTGCTAAAGTTAAATCATCAGAAGAGATAGGTCTTATTGTTTCGGAATTAAAGAAAACAAATATGGTGTTCGATTGACGAGTCCCGGCAGAGCTTGACCATATAAATGGTGACCATTATGATATCCGTATAGAGAATTTGCGCATACTTTGTCCAAATTGCCATAGCCTTCAACCGACACATCGTGGTAAAAATAAGAAG
>CAYVOS010000034.1:0-8282 GCA_964453515.1 uncultured Candidatus Saccharibacteria bacterium
TATCTTTATTCCAGAACCGAGAACCCAAAACCTCCACGAAATTGCCTATAGCTTCCGTTTTAGTAGCTAAGAAACTTCTGCCAGTCCGGGCGGTTAATCTTAACCGCAACGCGAGTCGGCTTAGAACTTAGAACTTTTATCTTGATAGGCATTTTTATACCCTTACTCCAGCAGCAATACCCGCGTTCCGCTCACATAAAAACGCACGTACTCTGTCCGAACTTTTAACTTTCGTTGATTTTTTGTCTCACACAGCTTCTCGCATGCGCTGGTAAAGTAATTCTAGTGTATGTGATTTCGATTATGCTTGTCAACTATTTTCGAGTGAGATATATAGCCAGTTTCGTCGTGCATATTGCTGCACGCTCCGGAGTAATCCTTTGGCCTCGTTCTGACGCCTGAGCGCCTTGCGTACTTCACCTGACGAAACGTCGGCGGCGTAGCTTTCAAAGACATACAGCTGCTTCGGCGCATGTCCCCAGGTTGAAATGAGCAGCTTCACTTCCGGCAGATCATGGCTATCTCGCACGCCAACAACCAGTTCACAGGATCCGAGCATCCGCTGAGCGCGGCTCCATTCCGGAATACGCAGCGCCACATCCGAGCCCGCCAGCAGTACCAACTCGTTGCCACTAAAGATAGACTCCAGTTGCGGCCAGGTACGCTGAACAGTGAAACGCTGGTCGACTAGCTCCAGCACTGCCATACCGGGATGGGGTCGGATGGCTTGCTTCAACATGGCAACACGGTGCGCAAAGTGCTCGACCTCATGCTTGTGTCTGGGATTCCGTTCCGGCACGAACACTACGCCATCAAGCTCAGCAATCTTCATGGCTTGCAGTGCAAAGGTAATATGCCCCGTATGGACGGGGTTGAACACGCCAGCATAAATGCCAATTCGTTTGGTGTGTTTTCGTCTAATTATCATCGGCTACGTCCATTGGCACACCCTCACAGCATTTCGTGGGCATACGACAGCTCGGGCACATAAAATGCCCATGAACCGGTTCAATCGGATAGAATCCGCAGTAGTCGCAAAAGAGGAGCAGCGACTGTTCCTTCACCATTGCCTGGTAGGGATCATACGCATCAACTTGGTCCATATATTCTATGATACGCCAACTAGGACTGAATTTCCTGCATAGGACGCCGCAGATGTTTCCTCATGCTGCTGCGCTATTTCCTCATGTTCTTCGGTTGTTTGCGTTGGCTCTGCTTTCGCTTGCTTCACAGCCTCAGCCTTACGCTGCTCTGCCCGTTCGGCGGCGTCAGCGGCAGCACGCTCAGCCCGAGCCCGGTGCCCGCCGTCACCGACATTTTCCACTTTTCCGTCTACGACCTTAGCATTGCAGTCCCAACATTTCAGAACTCGAGCACAGGGATCACCCCAGACTTTAGCACCGCAAAACGGACATTTCATCATCTTCTTTTCGCCGGATTGTTCTGCTTCTGCACGGTTATCGCCATTCTCCCCGCCATCAGGGTTTTCAATGCCCAGTTGATCACTCGTCGGACAAGATGAGGAGCTGGCAGTACTCTGCGCCTTATTGCGGGCCTCTATAGCGCGATCGTATTGACCCCTCTCTAGCCAAAAACGAGCGTCTTCAATGTGTGTTGCCGCTGTATTGCCAAATACCCGCGGATTTATATAGTCGTTGCTGATGGCGTAATCCACCATCTGCTGCTGTGAAAGCATATGGAGTCGCCGCTTAGCTTCGAGCGGATGACTCATGTGCTTTGCATCGGCAATAAGTTGGTCAGCTATCTTTTGCACAATAGTTCCGAGCTCAGCTTCCCGTTGACGGCATATCCGTAAGTACGAGTCGTAGGCCTGCCTTGGTTTCTGCTCTCCAAAGAAAGTGCCGCCAGCAAGTTCGTCATACCTACGAACAAGATCGATGACCCCATTTTGCATCAACGACTTATGTATCAACAGCGGCCGGTCAATGATTTCCGTTGTGTCTTTGCCATAGTAGTCTTGGCCGAATTGTGCCGCCAGTGCATTAATTACCTGCCCATCGTGCGCGACCGCCTCATGCTTCTTAACACCAGCCACGAAGGCGGATTCAGTCACTAGATGACCGTCTTTGAAGGTCGTAACTTGAATTGCACAGGATTTAGTCTCCGTAAAGAAGCCGGCTTTGCCTGCTTGAGCCTCGGTCATGTTATCCGGGTACCGGGAGAACACCACAAAATAGTAATCTTTTAAAAGGCCCTGCTGCTGCGCTACTTCAATGCGGGCACCGTTAAGCGTCTCTGCCTCGGCGCGGCCGCGCATTTGTGGTAGTTCTGAAGCAAAACGCAGCGCATTGACGTACACATCGTCCATAAGTTGCCCATACTGCATGATTTTGTTAGCAGCATTTACCTCAAGATATACCGACAGCACGTGTCCGGCCTTGATTGACCGTTCAATAAGGTCAGTCAGCACATTCGTCACGACTACTTTCCGTGCCGTCAGATCGCCGGTACGCGCCCGCTTGGCGGCTTCCAGCAGTGATGCGTTGCTACTTTGGCTAAACTCTTTAGAAATACTGCCGATACTGACTTCCTGCCGCATCGCCAGGGAGCCGGCACGACGGATCAACCGGTCGGCCCGAGTTCTCGCTTCGGCGTCTGCCGGCATCTCAGCTACGGAGATAACTTCCGGGATAGCAGCGGCCACCCTCTTATCCTCCCGCAATCCCTGGATGGCTTGTTGTTCCAGATTCTCGGCATCCAATAACAGTTCATCGCCCAACACTGCATAAAATGCAGCGTCGACGGTGTTGATTGGCAGTAATGATTCGGCTGTAAGGGCCATTAAAAATACCCTCGTTCTTTCGAGCGGGGGTGTTGGCATTGCTGCGCGTGCTCCTGCTCGAGAGACTTTTATCAACCGTATCTGGCTATAACAGTTGCGGCACAGCTAGGGAATTTCACCCTTATTCCGGTTATTGATTGTATGTAGTAGTCTAGCAAGCTTGCCGCACACTAGATATAGTATTTTTCAACACACTATTTCAGACGGAACGAACTGAGTGCATCCGTAAATATATTGAAGTTCGGTGTCGACCCGTTATCAGTGAAGGTAAAGAAGAGTTGGTGCGTTCCGGTAGCTTGACCCGTCAACTTCACGGTGTTTATCCCGTCACTGGAACTCGTTCCCACCACATCCCGTTCGTAATTTCCGAGGTCGCAAAGAAAATTAAACCCATCCCACTTTGCAGGTGTGCTCGTCGAGCCGGGAACTTTATTTCCAGTAAAATCAGCACAGTTATCTGATACGGTTGTCGGCACGATTCGCGCCCCCTCTACCTGAACCGGTAATACACGATTTACCCCAAGCGTGGTAGGAATCGTATCGACATAGATTTCCAGTTGTTCAACACCGGGATTGGTTTTCGTATTCTCATATAAGTAAGGAGCATACGGAGCAGTCTGCCGCTGCTGACCTTTGTATACCCAGTCTGCTGGCAGAGATAACGTGAAGATTCCTTGGTCAAATTGCTTGGCGGGCCCCTGGTTACTTGTTACGATCGAGGTAATAGGTGCTGGTGGCGGGCTAATCGTAGTGTTGGCTCTGAAGTATGACTCTGCCCAGACACCTGCTACGACCAGTAGTATTACGGCGAGCACGGCTAGCGCTATATTGCGTTTCCTGTGGCTAATCCTTCGTTTTCCGAACTGGTAACTTTCCACCGTAGTACCTTTGCCTTAAATCCCTCTACGTTGCAATCTGTTTTTAAGTTCAGACAGACGGGGGATAAAGCTTTGTGCCGCACCGTCCAATCCCAGCACCTTGAGCGACCCTACTAAGACATACAGATGATCTATCCCCGTTTCTGCAAGTTCAGCACCGGAGTCTTCAGCTTGCTTGAACATATGCTCTACTTTCTCCACCAGCCATTTTTCCTCACCTGGCGTAATCACATTACTCTTGACGGCTGAAGTTACTTCCACCGGATGCGTCAATTCCAATGATCGTGCCGAGCGGTCGCGCTTCCGCAGGTGGCCGCGCTTGATCAGGCTGTTGACATGTAGGGCGACCGTTGCCACCGAGTTATATTGGAGGCCCGTCATAATCTCACGGTAACTCGGGCTATAACCGTGCTCACTGATAAATACCTCGATGAATGCCAGCAGTTCGCGCTGTTTTTTCGTCGGGCGGGTTTGGGTTATCGATTCGTTCATGAATACTACCCCTATTTCACATGGCTAGGGCGGGATGCGCCTTCACGCCTCGGCACGTGTTGTGCGGTCATGACAGCAAAGCGAGGGAATTTGTGCAATGGTTGACCACGAAAGTGGTGTGTATCCGGAAATACCCACCAGCGGTACCAGGCGTAATTCCAAACGGTAAAGAATCCGGCTGAAATAAATTGCCCGATATACGGAGTAATCCCAATAACTTTCAGTTCCCGAACAATAAGATAGTCCAGTAAGAAATCTACCAACGTAATGGCCACGTATCTCCCAGTCACCTCAATTCGGTGCTCACTTAAGGTTGGGCTGGAAAATACCCAAAAGCGTTGCAGCCCGTAATTTACGATCCAGCCTATAATATCCGCAAGGATCTTGGCCCACCAAAGCGTCCAGTGAAACCCCGTGTAGCAAATGAAAAATACAAGGTAGCCGGTCCAAAAGTACAAACCGCCGCTTACCATATACTGTGCGAATTGGACGAGCCTATGATGTATGTTTTGTTCTCTGGTCATATGACTATGTTCATTTTTTGTCTATGCTTATCATACTATAGCTATAAATAAAGCGTAAACGTTTTTACAACGAGCTGCCAATGAGCTTGCCGAGCACGGCAGTCACGAGCATTGCCAACCCACCCCCGATAAACACCCTGGCGGCCGCCTTCATCCGGTTGCCACCGCCAATTTCCGCCCCAATAACACCGGTAATTGCTAGTGCCAGCAGGGTAACAATTACAATTGCCCAGTGGCTGGCATTACCCTTAAACAACGCAGCTGCAATGATTGGGATAACGGCACCGGCAGCGAATGCCGCAGCCGAACTAAGCCCCGCCTGAATAGGTCTCGCTCGACGTTCATCGTCAAAACCAAGTTCGTCCCGCGCGTGCGCCGCCAATGCGTCACGATTATGGAGCTGCCTGGCGACTTGCTTTGCCAGTTTCGGCTCTAGGCCACGGTCTATATAGATATTAGTCAGTTCCTGGAGCTCTTCGTCGGCGTAGTCCTTAAGTGCTTTAGCTTCAATTTTTAAGTCAGCTTCTTCAGAATCGCGCTGCGAACTAACGGAAACGTACTCTCCTGCCGCCATCGACATTGCGCCCGCAATCAGGCCGGCAAACCCGGCGGTAAAGATAGCACTTCTGGAAGCAGAGGCTGCGGCCACCCCAAGCATTAGGCTTGAGGTTGAAACTAGCCCATCGTCAGCCCCAAGCACTGCCGCCCGGAGCCAACCGCTGCGGTGTGACTTATGCGCTTCCGGATGCGGTGTTCCATTACCATCCCACTGCTTCTTTTCTATATCTGCCATATGTACCCTTATGCCTCTGCTTTCCTGCTTTTACTTTTTCCTGGAGTACCAATCACAGTTGCTGCCGCGACCCCCGCAAGCCCCCACCATACATATGCCAGTGTATCATCTGTCCAAGCAGGAAGGAGTAAGTTAACGACTACCAACCCCGCGAGACTCGCCAGCATGGTTATAACTAACTGGCCCTCTTCTGCACGCTTATCCCACAACGTCTTGGCAACAAGTACAGTAATAGCCACGAAGAGCACCAATCCAAGCCAACCTGCCTCTTGCCCGACTTCCAGGAAATAGTTTTCAGAAATACGAGCTGGATGATTATTGTGTACTGACGCCGGACCGGCACTTCCAGGCCCCTGGCCAAATGGCTGATGCAAGATGTCATGCACACCGTTTTTTAATGCTATGACATGATTCTGATTCGAACTATGCTTGGACTTCGACAACTGGCTGGTATGAAAAAAGGCATCTTCAAAAGCTGGGTTGTGACGAAGCGTATATACAGCACTTCCGAAAACCACACTCGCAACTAAGGCGGTAATAAGCAGCCACCGCCGAACTCGTTTGCTTGGTAGTGTGTACCAGATCGCGAACGCTATAGCGATTGCGGCGCCAACGTAGGCACTGCGCGAGTAAGTGAAATAGAGCACTATGAGCGATGCGGCACCAAATAATCCCCAGAGTAATCTTTCCCTGTTTTTCACTTGTAGTGCCCGACGCTTCGGTAGTAGCCACGCGGTGATAGTAGTTATTGCAGCCAGCACTACAACGAGGTATGCCCCAAGTGGATCAGCACCCCGTAATGTTGATTGTATCCGAATGAATTGGATGTTTTGATCGACGGTCTCGAACGGCTTGATAGTAGCCATACCATATCCGAAGTGGCTTAAGAAATCTGCCGGCAGTACAAAAGTCTGCAACAGCCCAAATATAGTAACCATCGCTGCCGGAATAAATAACAGCTGTCGCCAGTGATCTTTCAACCATGGCGAATAGCTGGCAGCTACCCACGCGATGAAAAAGAAAACCACCAACCGGAGGTCTTCAATCAGTCCTTCGTAGAGTGCGGCGCTATTGACCGTATGCCGCTTGAGAGCGATTAGTCCTAGTAAAATCATCAAGCCAAAATACGCGAGCATCAAACGAAAGAGCCATGAACCAAAAAATTGCTGCCGCAATGATTGCTCCCGCCACATGAGCCAAAGTGAAACGAGCCCAAGTGGTATAAGCAACAATTCTTTCCAGAGCCTCAGAAGTGTATAGTGTCCCAACAGAGAAGAACCCCAAACCGTCACGAATGCATGAAAGGGGATAAGGGCTAGTATTAGTGCCACACCAGCTATGGCAAACCTGATAACGGGAGTTTTACGCATGATGTTACAATCAAGTATACAAGTATATGAAATCCAATGCCTCGCTAATATATAACATTTGGTTGGTAGTAGGCGATTTCCTGGCGCTCGTGGCTGCATTCATAGGTGGCTACGCTATCCGTGCAAACAGTGCCGTACCCGTAGCCCATCCCATCCCCGCGCATACCTACATCGAGGTATTTTTATCCGTACTACCTTTCTGGATTATTATCTTTGCACTGCTCGGACTCTATAACAGCAATATTTACGAGAAGCGCTTCAGTGAGCTTCCTCGACTTTTTATCGGATCGTTTATTGGCCTGACGTTTGTAATCTTCTGGAACTTTATTAGCATCACTCCTATTTTCCCTTCAAAATTAGTTCCAATTTATGGCTTCATCCTCGCATTTTTACTCTTAGTGGTCTTTCGTAACCTAGCCCGTTTGGTACGCAGCCAACTATTTGGCTACAACAAAGGCTTGTCGCGCGTCCTAATCGTTGGTAATACCGACATGTCCCACGAACTCATAGACTGGCTAATCGACAGCCGCCACTCCGGCTACAAGATTGTCGGCGTCGTCGGTGGTAATCGGGCAGTCGGAAAGCACACAACACTACCGCTTTATAACTATTTCAGTCAATTTCTAGAAGCATACCCGAGCCCGAACCTCCACTCCATCATCCAGACAGAACTCTACATGGATGAACCGCGCAACGCTGAACTTCTTACCTACGCACAAGAACACCACGCAACCTACCGGTTCGTACCGGGTAATACAGAACTCTTTGTCGGCAATGTAAATGTGGAACTGTTCCGCGGCTCTACTCCGGTTATAACCGTGCGCCAAACCGCTCTATTCGGGTGGGGGCGTATCGTCAAGCGCCTGTTTGACATCGTCATGGGCAGCATCTTGTTTTTGATTGTTTCTCCCATTTTCTTGCTCGTTGCAATCGCCATAAAACTCTCTGGTGGTGGTACTGTATTCTTTCGACAGACTAGGCTAACCCGCTTCAATAAGCAGTTCCGCGTCTACAAGTTCCATACCCAGTATCCGAAATATGACGGCACCACTCCAGAAGAAGCTTTTGCTATGATGGGTAAGCCTGAGCTAGGAAAAGTATATCGTGAGAATGGCGATGCACTACCCAATGACCCACGCGTCACGCCACTTGGAAGATTTTTACGAGCTACAAGTCTCGATGAGTTGCCGCAACTTATTAATGTCATCAAAGGAGATATTAGCCTCGTGGGGCCTCGTGCGCTCATCCCCCAGGAGTTAATGATGTACAAGAAACGTCACCAGATATTAAGTGTAAAGTCAGGCATGACCGGGCTTGCAGTTGTATCCGGACGACGCAATATTAGTTATGAAGAACGACGCCGGCTTGATCTCTACTATGTCCAAAACTGGAGCTTTTGGCTCGATATCGTCGTTATTGCCA
>CAYVOS010000035.1:0-7974 GCA_964453515.1 uncultured Candidatus Saccharibacteria bacterium
TAGCAATCGTCTCCGTATTGCATTACTAGGCCGTCCAAACGTCGGAAAATCTTACCTCTTTAATACGCTCGCCAAAAAGCAGCAAGCAATTGTCGCCGACCGCGCCGGCACTACCCGCGACATCAATCGGACGACCGTACGTTACCAGGGAAGAGAAATTGAAATCATGGATACCGCCGGCATTCGCCGACCAGGCAAGATCGGTGTCGGCATTGAGCACTTCAGTGTCATCCGATCACTCGCCGCAATTGAACAAGCCGATACCGCTTTTCTGCTGATGGACGTAAATGAACTTAATGTCGGTCTTGACCAAAAGATTGCCGGCATGGTCAAAGAGGCAGGTAAGGGCCTCGTCCTGGTTATTACCAAATGGGATATCGCCAAAGAAAAAGATGAGTTTACCAGAGATAGTTTGGCGCCGCAAATAACCGCCACCTTCGATTTCGTACCGTGGGCTCCGCTCATCTTTACCAGCTCCGCTACAGGTCAGAATGTGACTAAATTGTTTGACCTGGCGCTTGAGATTGATAAGAATCGCCAACAGCGTATTTCAACCGGCGAACTCAACCGTTGGCTCAAGCGCGTGACCGACGTACACCCGCCGGCCGGATTAAAAAACCGGGCACCAAAATTGAACTATATGGTCCAAGAAGATGACAACCCAATTCCGTCATTCAAGATCTTTGGCTCACAAACGAGGTCCCTCCACTGGAGTTACAAGCGCTATATGGAACGATCGCTGCGCGAAAAGTATAATTACGAGGGGTCACCCATTCAACTGTGGTTTATTGAAAAACACGAAAGTCATAAACACGGTTCGTCACCTACAAAAGGTGACGCCCTGCCACCACGAAAGGTTACAAAATACTAGATGTCGCTTTTTACTCGCCGACCGCAAGTCAGTGACCCGGTTAACTATATTACCGTTGGCCTCAACAAAACCATCCTGATTGTCGGTCTCGGCAACCCGGGCACAGAATATATCGACACTCGACATAATATTGGTTTTGCATGTATAGATGAATTCGTTGAGAAGGGGAACGACATGGGCGACTGGGTATCAAAGAAAGACTTGAAGTGCCTCATGAGTACCGGTCGTATGGGTGAGGTGCGTGTTATCACCATCAAGCCCACTACCTTTATGAATAACAGCGGTGAAGCGGTTCGCGCCGTCAGTGACTTTTATAAGATTCATCCAAATCAAACAATCGTTATCCATGATGAGCTAGACATCAACTACGGACAAATTCGTACGCGTATGGGCGGCGCCTCTGCCGGCCATAATGGTATCAAATCCGTCATACAGCATATTGGCGAGGAATTCGGCCGTATACGCATCGGAGTGGGCCCAAAAACCCCCGAGCAGATCGACAGCGCGGACTTCGTACTCGGAAAATTTACAAAAGAACAGCGGGCGGACCTGCCGGCCTTACGGCGCGAAGCTAACGCTATCTTAACGGAATATGTATTCTCCGGTACCGCCTTGCCGGCTGAAACGCGAAGCTTTCTGTTGTAATCCATACTTATAATTTCAGACAATAAAAAGAGCCTCCAGAGGGGGTGGGCACCGCTGGAGGCTCTTTACACCCTTCAACCCACCTTGAAGGCCTCCGACAAATCCTCTCGCAAGGAATTCATCGGCCCACTCAGGTTTTTTCCGTCATTCTCCAAAACTCAAATAAAACGAGTGGAAATGCGGGGTTAAAGGGGTTAGTCTGTTTTAGAGCGCATATCAGCCCATGATTTGTGGGCTAGCGCGCAAAGATAAGTGGAGGGTAACAACTTGTCTATGGCACGCTCTAAAACAATCTAACAATTTCTCTAGCGGGGAGGCCAGAGAAGTTAGAATTGGGGGATATAAGGTACATTAAGCATGTAGATCATGCTTACGGGTTGCTATTTTAGCAAAAACGTGTCTTCGTGTCAATACTTTTTAAGTTTTTTGTATATTGGTCAATATAATTACATTGAATGCTAATGGTTATTAACCCCTGTTATTTCTCCAGTAATCATACGGGGGCATGCTACAATTAAATAAGTTATGAAAACCATGATTTGGATCGGCGTGACTGTAGGGTCAACGCTCGGAAGTTGGCTCGGCGCGCTAATGGACCACGGTAATTGGCTTGGAGGCTGGAGCCTGCTACTCGCCACTGTCGGCTCATTTGTCGGCATCTGGGCAGGATACAAAATCGGTAAAAACTATTAGAAACAAAAACGGCCCAGATAAGGACCGCTTATGTTGAATGAGCTCAGTGCTTTATTGCTGTTCAAATACTGAAATTACTTTAACGCAATCTTCAGCTACTGGAGCTTCATCCGCTAACAACGGCTGATGGAGTAATTCCGGCAATGGTGCCACCTACTAGAATACCTAGCATTGCGCGCGCAGCCATTACGTCACCGGCGCGTGGTGCAGTCGATTGGCGCTCATGATGACCGGCAAAGCCTTGCCCCCATTGAGGTTGTACCCCAATAGCTGCCTTCCATACCAACACTCATTTCGTACTCCTTTCTTGCAAAGAACCAATCAAAAACCGCTTTCTGAATCAGGTAGCGGCCTTGTTTTTAAGGCTTCTTGCCGATTTTATGTTTTTACAAAGTACCTTTTTACATCTTTCGGATCGAGCCATTAACAGTCATTTTCGCAATAAAATAATCAACTTCCCCTTGCCAAGTGAGCTATGATTTGCGTAGAATAGCCTCTTGCGTATAAGCTTTATAAAACATGACCAAAAATTTAGTTATAGTGGAGAGCCCCGCCAAGGCGAAAACCATTGAGAAATATCTTGGCAAAGACTTTACCGTCAAAAGCAGTATGGGTCATATTCGTGGTCTACCGAGCAAGGACGGCAGTATTGATGTTGCCCACGATTTTGCACCGAAGTTTGAAGTTGACCAGGACAAGAAAAAAGTTATCGCCGATCTAAAGAGAACCGCAAAAGAATCTGACACGATTTGGCTCGCAAGCGACGAAGACCGCGAAGGAGAAGCTATTGCTTGGCACATTGCCGAAGTATTAAAGCTGAACCCGAAAACAACAAAACGCATCGTATTTCACGAAATAACCAGGCCAGCGCTCGAACACGCAATTGAGAACCCCCGCACCATAGATATGCCCCTTGTGGAAGCTCAGCAAGCTCGTCAGGCGCTGGACTACCTGGTAGGTTTTGAACTCTCCCCGGTTCTGTGGCGCAAGGTACGCGGTGGCCTCAGCGCCGGACGCGTGCAGTCTGTAGCCGTACGACTCGTCGTCGAACGCGAACGTGAGATTGAGGCGCACAAAGCTGAATCTACATTTAAAGTAACTGCTGTCTTTAATCTGAAGGACGGCACCGAGCTGCCAGCCGAGTCTCCGAGAAAATATACTGACGCTACGCAAGTTAAATCAATGCTCGAAGCATACGCAAAGAGCAGCTTCACGGTCAGCGCAATTGAAAAGAAACCGGGAACACGTAACCCGTCGGCACCGTTTACAACCAGTACCCTACAGCAGGAAGCCAGCAATCGACTCGGATATAGCCCGCGTTACACTATGCAGCTTGCCCAACGTCTGTACGAAAGCGGGCACATTACCTACATGCGTACCGACTCGGTAAACTTGAGCAACCTAGCACTCGACTCAATGTCGAACTACATTAAAAATGAGTTCGGTGTTAGCTATCACCAGTCCCGCATCTTCAAGACCAAAAGCGCAGGCGCACAGGAGGCACACGAAGCTATACGCCCGACAGATGTTAGTAAAATTGACGCAGGTGCTGATGCAGCGCAGAAGAAACTTTATAACCTTATCTGGCGCCGAGCACTCGCTAGCCAAATGGCCCCCGCCCAACTCGAGAAAACGGTCATCACCGTATTACCCAGCGAGAGCAAAGAAACGCTCGAAGCTAAGGGCGAGATCGTCATATTCGACGGTTTCTTAAAAGTCTATGGCCGCAGTGGTGAAGATATCTTACTACCTCCGCTCCAACAGGAAGATGCACTCACATTAACGAGTGCAACCGGTCTTGAATCACTGAGTCGCGGTCCTGCCAGATACACTGAAGCTTCACTTGTCCGTAAACTTGAAGAAATGGGTATTGGCCGTCCAAGTACATACGCGCCAACCATCTCTACCATCCAATCCCGCGAATACGTTAAACGTGGGGATATTGAAGGTACGCCAAAAAAGATACAGAAGTTCTTCCTTGAAAAAGATACGGTAACCGCTTCAACGGAAATAGTTCAATATGGCAAAGACTCCGGCAAGCTCATCCCAACCGAAACAGGTAAGGTGGTCACCGACTTCCTGACCAAGCACTTTGCTGAAGTCATGGACTACGACTTTACTAAAGACGTAGAAGAAAAGCTTGATGATATAGAAGAGAAGAAAAATGATCGTGTCGGCGTTCTCAAACAGTTCTACGACTCTTTCCATAAGCTTGTGGTGGCAAGCGCAGACGTCTCGCGCGCCGAAGTAGCCCAAGCACGAATGCTTGGGTTTGATCCCAAAACTAAGAAACCAATCACCGCTCGATTCGGCCGATATGGCCCGATGCTTCAGCGCGGGGATGCTGACGATGAAGATAAGCCAACGTTTGCACCACTCCCAGCGGGTACAACGCTCGCTAATGTCACCGTTGAACAGGCATTAGAAATGTTTAAATTGCCACGTACAGTTGGCAAGACCTCGACAGGTGAAGAAATTAAGGCCAACATCGGTCGCTTTGGCCCGTATATTCAAGTAAATAAGACGTTCGTAAGTATCAAACCGCGGGATCCTCTCACGATTACCGAAGCAGAAGCACGTGAACTCTACGACCAAAAACTTGAGCAGATCGCCAACAAATACATTCAGGAATTTCCGAGCGGCATCAAGATTGTGAACGGCCCATACGGACCTTACATTACCGATGGCAAGAAAAATGCCCGGATTCCCAAAGATTCCGATCCTAAGAAATTAACAGAAGCAGAAAGCAAAGCGCTACTCGACGCCGCTCCAGCAAAAAAATCTTTCAGAAGACGCAAGTCTTCTTAAAATTATTGCGCTTCACTTTTAATAGTGTTCTTTTAAACTTTTTACAACATATTCCAAGTAAAATCGTCTATTACGTGGTACAATAAATTCATAGGGTGAGGGTACTTGACTTTTGAATATAAAAGTTTTATAGTTGATTAACAACATCAAGACAGGGAAGCATATATAAGATGACGGAGCAGAATAAAGAATCCCTCAATACCGAGCAGTTTATTAACGATATACTCACTTCGATTGATCGAGAACGTGAACGTGAGATTATTGCACGCCGATTCGGCCTATTTGACCGGAAAGAAACTCTCGAGCAAATCGGTGAACTTTTAGGCATTACTAGAGAGCGCGTCCGTCAGCTAGAAAAAGCTGTCTTGCTTCGTTTGAAATCAGCAGCAGAGCAGGGGGATGGTCTTCCTCATGTCAAAGAAGTAGAACAACTGCTCGTAGAGAAGTTAAAAGAAACCGGCGATGTAGCTCGTGTCAGCGACCTGATTATAAAACTAGAGCTCGAGAACAATAGACTTGAGCGGGCTCGCATAGCTCTCCTCGCTCAGCTCTGCCCAGCTGTTTCGGTCATCGAAGAAGACGACAGCCATTACCTCGCAACCGGGCTCACCAGCACCTTTGATGAAAAGGCTATGAAAGCACAAGTCGCCAAGATCGTTGCCGCCGTTAAAGAACTCGGCAAGCCAGCTACAGCAAGTGATATCGCTTCTAAGGTTAATATTTCTGACGTAAAGCAGGCTGAAGCACTGGCTAGCATATCTAAGCAATTAGCCACACTAAACGGCCTCTGGGGCCTCGTAAACTGGCCTACCGTTAACCCTAAGAACATTCGCGATAAGATTTACGTTATCCTGAAAGAAAACGGCAAGCACATGCATTTCAATGAGATTGCTGATGCTATTAAGCAATCAAGTTTCAAGCGCAAAGACGTGACTACGCAGGCTATTCATAACGAACTTATCAAAGACAAGCGATTCGTCCTCGTTGGCCGTGGCATCTACGCTCTACGCGAATGGGGCTACAAAAAAGGCACGGTTGCAGATATCATTGCCGACATTCTACGTAAAGAGGGCGGCGCTTTGCACCGTGATGAAATCGTCGAGCGCGTGCTTGAAAGTCGTTACGTCAAAGAAACGACGATTCTTTTGAACCTACAAGGTAAACCGCAATTCAAGCGCGTCGCAAAAGCCACCTACGAGCTTGAAGAATCTCAGCCGGAAAGCAACGGCGAAGTTCCCGAAGCTGCAGCCAGCTAGGCAAGGGAAGCAGCTAAACATTTAGCGAACAGAGTTAGTGCCTCTGTTCGTGTTTATATATACAATTTGCGAACAAACAGGACACTTACATTAGACGGGTATAAATATTCTATAATCCAGTAGAAGCCTACAATGGAACCATAGAGCAGCGGGGTAATGCAAAACTCAATAGCTAATCGTCGGAGCAGGACCATCAGGAGCCAAAAGTAGCCGAAAGCGTATGGTACAATAAAGCATACACGTGACGTCGCACAATGTATATTTTGCGACTCTAATGTAGAATCTTAGGAGTTAAACTCATACCTCTTTTATTGCAGGGTAGACGGTAAGTATTAGCATTTTCGTAAGCAAACAAAGTCTTTATGCTCACAAACTCGTATTGTTTTTACCATTATGTGTACCCATGGTTACTATTTAGCCTTTACACGGCTACTCGTCTTAACATCCATAGCCTCCGGGGTTATGCACAGTCAGTTATACACAAGTGACAGAAAGTGTTAGATATTTGACTTTTCCACAATTTGTCGTGAAAAATTTGCTTATTTGTCTTTTTCATGGTTTTATTACCATTGCCCCGCCTTTTCTCTCCTGTCGTTAAAAATTTGACATTTGAACATTTGTGTACGTTAATATAGTTTTTTCACGCACTACACCTAATAACTATATATGTACAAAATACGAACATTAGGGTAGAGTGGGGGCTATTCCCTCTGTTGCAGTATTTATTTTAGCCCGGTATCATTACACGTGGTAATCACTTAATACTTAGGAACTGCTCTAACTATTGGTAGTATCACTCCCCTGTCGCTATGCTTTTGTAGTCACTCATATTGGGCCTACCCCCTATTCCCCTCCGTGTCGGAATCACTACTACTTTGCCGCGGGTCTGAACATAGCAACATGATCGTTATTTATAGTAAACACGCCCGTCAATGCGAACATCTATATACTGGGAAGGCGTAATATTTTTACTACTTAGATTCTGTGCTACCGCAATATATGACCCAACCTGTTGCAACGCGCCGTTAGCATCATGCATGTTGAACTTTACAAAATAAGGTTTACCGGAAATATAAATGTCTACCTCGAGGGAAGCCGGCGGTAACACAACCTGTTGGACGCTTATATGTTGCGCCTTCAGTTGGCCTAGGACCGTTTGTATAAATGTCACACTAGTACTTGGAAGAACCCCGCTCCCGACACGCGGCTGTAAGCCACTCTGATCCACTACAGTCGTCAGCATAGCTAAACTGTGCGCCGGCACGTCTTTAGCGTAGGCTAACGCCCGGCCAGTGCTATCGAGTATGTAGCTATTGCCATTGGCCGACAACACAAAGGCAGGCTCTGAAGGCTGTATATACACGATGGGGCGGCTCCCGACTACCGGCAACGCCACGGATACATCGCTTAACTCTGGGAACATTGCTTTTAGCTTGTTGCTTATACCGGCAGCATCAACAGTCAGTTTGTTCTGATTACTAAGTGACTGTGAAAAGAGTTTGTCGGCTGCACTTTGGTAAACCGACATGCTTTTCATAAAAAGCTCGCCATTACTAGCACTGGAAAGAATAACGAGCTTTGGATGTGTGGTAAGAACTAATTGCGAGACAACTACGACAAATACCAGAATCGCTACACCTACCATCGGTAAGCGGTTCATCATTCGTACATACGCGGAACTGCGCCGTTTAGGGGCTTCCT
>CAYVOS010000035.1:7984-8253 GCA_964453515.1 uncultured Candidatus Saccharibacteria bacterium
CTCTTGGTTGGTACGCCCGAGATTCGTCTCATTAGTTGAACGATTTGCGTGATACGAAAACACTCGGCTCTGGCCTAGTTCAGTTCGTATTGGTCGGCGCCGACCAATATCTTCTTCCTGAGTACGACGCTTGGATAAAGATTTCATATTAAATTAGTTATTTGTGTGTGATTGGGCTTCCTTTAATAATAGCATTGCCAACTCTTTTGCGGCACTTGGGTGGGCAAGTTTTGCTAGCTGCATGCCAAGTTCACGCCGTTCCTTATCAC
>CAYVOS010000036.1:0-6103 GCA_964453515.1 uncultured Candidatus Saccharibacteria bacterium
TCTTTTCGACCCAAGATATCATTCAAACTATCCATGTATACGGGTATTATAAGGTTGTTATGCCGGAGTTGCCAGAAGTCGAAACAGTACGGATTGGTTTAAGTGCATTCTTGCCCGGACGCACTATAGCCCATGTCGGGTACGATTGGAATAAGAGTTTTCCCAACAGTGTAGACGACGTGTCGCAGTTTTTGTTCGGCGCAAAGGTGGTAGCAGTTGCAAGGCGGGCAAAGGTACTTCTCGTTGAGCTGGATACCAAGCACACGCTCGTTATCCACCTGAAGATGACCGGGCAGCTGGTTTTTCGTGGTGGCGGTGGTGAGCACTTCGGCGCTGGCCATCCGACTGATAGCTTGATTGGCGAGCTGCCCGATCGGTCGACGCGCGTAACAATAACCTTCACCGACGACAGCAAACTCTTCTTTAATGACCAACGTAAGTTCGGTTGGATGCGCCTGTTGCCGACTGCCGAGGTCCCTCAGCTAGATTTCTTTAAAAAAGTCGGACCGGAACCTCTGAATGCTGACTTTACTTGGGAACACATGAAGGCGCGTTTGCTGCGCCGGCCGGATACCAATATAAAGGCGGCGTTACTCGATCAGACAGTCATTGCCGGTGTCGGTAATATCTATGCAGACGAGAGTCTGTGGGGCGCACAAATACACCCGCAAACGTTAGTCAAAATTATCTCGGATGCCAAGTTTAAGGCACTGCACGAAGCGCTTGTGGCGGTGCTGCGACTTGCGATTGAAAAAGGCGGCAGTACCGATCGGAATTACGTGAATGCCGAAGGGAAACGCGGCAGCTATCTACATTTTGCCAGCGTATTTCGAAGAGAAGGCCAGGCTTGTCCGCGCTGTGGCACGATTATCATGAAGACGCGGGTAGCCGGGCGAGGTACGCATCTTTGTCCGCATTGCCAGGTGCTATGACTGCGTCGTGAAGGCGGCTAGTAGTGTAATAATGTCGCCTACTTTTTTAGCGCGGTAACGGGCAGTAGTTAAGCCGGTGCCCACTCTGATGCTATACCCGTGTGACGGTACTGCCATAAAGGTATCCTCATCGGTGTAGTCATCACCGGTTGCTAGAATAAAATCGGGGTTAGTTTTTAACCAGTGCTTGGCAGCAACACCTTTATCGACACCGGCACTTCTAATTTCCAGAATTTTCTTACCCATTCGGGCACGCAAGCCGTACTTTTCAACCAGCCGAGCAAGTTTTCTACGAAGCAATAGTAAGTTTTTCTGAGCCTGTACTGAGTTTGCGAGACTGTAGTGCCAGACGAGTGCGGTATTTTTTTGTTCAACCTCAGCGCCTTTCGTCTTCGCCGCCGCCGCTTCCAGTATAGGTAGGACATGTTCCTTCCAAGATTGAGTAACGCCGCTTACGCGGTGCCAGGTATCGTCTTTATGCATCCTATAAAATGCGCCATGTTCTGCCGCCAGACCAATAGGTAATTTGCCGAACCACTTGTCTAACTCGTCCTGCGGCCGGCCACTAATGATAACCACAGTTGTGTTTGGTAATTGAGCGAGTTTCCTGAGCAGCTGTAATAGCTCTTTTGAGGGAATCGCATCTTCGCGCCGCGGTACGATAGGCGTCAGGGCACCATCGTAATCGAGTAGTAACAAGCGACGTTTTGCTGCCTTAAATTCCCTAACGATTGCCAGTTGACGCTTGTTGGTTACGTTCACGGTCCGGAGGGGGATTATCATAGGAGTGTAGAGGGTGTCCATAAATTTACCCGCCCAGTTCTGTACCGTAGCCGTTTGTACGTGCTTGCGCAGCTTTTTTATACGACCTTTCCAGGAGGTCTTGCTCATGTCGACTGCACGGGTTAATCCACGGACAAGCGAAGTGTGATCGGTTGGGTCAACCATCACAGCGCCCTTAAGCTCCTGGGCAGCACCAGCCGTCTGGCTTAAGATTAAGACGCCCTGGCGTTGCAGTTGGGAGGCAACGTACTCTTTTGCAACTAAGTTCATTCCGTCGCGCAACGGTGCAATAAATGCCACGTCAGCCAGACGATAAAGGGCAGTGACATGCTCGAAGGGGAGCGAGTCGTACATGTAGTCTATCGGCTCCCAGCCTTTTTTGCCGAATTCCTTGTTCACATCTTTCACGAGTTTTTCGAGCTTGTCTTTGAGCTGCTGGTATTCCTTAATATCGGTACGAGACGGCATGACGAGCATAGCCATGATGATCTTACCGTGGTGTTTCGGGTTCTGCCTTAGGAACGTCTGGAACGCCAGTGCACGCTCAACCAGGCCCTTAGCAGGATCGAGCCGGTCAACAGTGAGTACTACTTTGCGCCGCCGGTATTTGGCCCGAAGTTTTAAGAGATGTCGTTGTACCTCCAGGGATTTCATAGCGCCCGAGTAGCGAGCGTAGTCGATGCCCATAGGAAAGTTGGCAACTCGGACAGCACGCTCGCCGATAACTACTTCGTTATGGGTAACGATGCCGGTGTTCAGACCTATAGCCGTTTCCAAAAAGTTATTGACATAGGATTTGGTATGAAAGCCAAGCAGATCGGCGCCGAGCATACCGTATACGAGCGACTCGGCGTGAGCCAGTTTGGTGAATTTCGTAGTGTGGGGGAATGGTATGTGCAGGAAGAAGCCGATCTTATCTGCCGGCCGCTCACGTTTTAACATCTCAGGCAATAGAAGTAATTGGTAGTCGTGTACCCAGACAAGCCGGCCTGGTTCTCTGAGACGTAGGACTTCATCTGCAAACTGCTTATTGACAGAGCGGTATGCTTCAAATAGCTCCGCTTGTTGTTCTCGGGCTTCTTTACTGATGGTGCTGTCGTGGAACAGTGGCCAGAGGATGCTATTGCTATAACCATTGTAGAAGCCGTCTATCTGTTGCTTCGTTAGGAATACCGGGTAGCAATGGTGCTTTTCAAGTTCACGCCTAATTTCGCGTTTTTCTTGGCCCGATAAATCGTCGGAGGGAATGCCAGGCCAACCAATCCATCGGCTGTGTTCATTGGTAGTATATGAGGCAAGACCGGTAGCGAGACCTCCGGTGCTGGGTGAATATTCCAATATCCCAGAAATTTTTTTCACGCTTATTGGTAAGCGGTTTGAGACTAACGTCAGTACAGGTTGCATAACCTTACTTTAATTTTCGCACACTTACCCGTAATTTTCATCTGAGATCGAAAATAGTACAGGGTATAATAGAATGCAATGAAGGTGACATTAACGGGAGCAAATAGTTTTATGTTGCACGCCGAGCTTGATACGATCGTGCGCCAGTTCTCGGATGATCACGGTGATATGGCACTGGAACGGCTGGATGGCGAAGAGGCATCGTTTGAGCGGTTGCAGGAAGCACTGCAAAGTTTGCCGTTTTTGACCAGCAAGAAAATGGTTATCTTGCGGTCCGGTTCGGCGAACAAACAGTTTGTAGAGCATGCAGAAAGTCTTCTGAAAGAACTGCCTGAGACTACGGACGTAGTATTGGTGGAGCCAAAACTCGATAAACGTTCCAGCTACTTTAAGCTCATAAAGAAGATGACTGACTTTCGTGAATGTACAGAGCTTGATCCCGCGGGGTTGGCCCGGTGGGTTGTAACGACTACCAAGCACCTGGGTGGTGATATCAGCCATAGTAATGCGACCTATTTAGTTGAGCGGGCTGGTGCAAATCAGCAGCTGTTAAGCCACGAGGTTGAGAAGTTACTTCTCTATGACCAAACGATTAGTCGACAGACAATTGATATCCTTGTTGATCCTACCCCACAGAGCACCGTTTTTGAGCTCTTGGAAGCCGCCTTCGCCGGTAATGCCAAGCGGGCCTTGCAGCTGTATGCAGAGCAGCGAGCGCTCAAAGTTGAACCGCAGCAAATTATCGCAATGCTAGCCTGGCAGCTACACATTCTCGCACTGATAAAAACAGCTGGAAGCCGTACGCCCGAACAAATTGCCCTTGAGGGGAAAATCAAACCGTACGTAGTGCGTAAGAGTGCGACAATTGCGCGAAAAATATCACAGCCTGAACTTAAACAACTCGTATATGATTTAATGACCATCGACCGTCGGCTGAAACGTGAAGTTCTTGACGCGGATGAGGCTGTTCAGAATTTCCTGCTAGTAATAGCGAAATAATATTGCAAAAATAACATGTTTATGCTTATATATGTATATGGATCGGCGCGAACCATTCCCGTTGGAGGGCGCAGCAGAACGCCCCGTATTGACCCAGCCAATAGGGTCGGTAGCTGTTGGCCATCGATTGAAAGTACTGGGACACTTACAGAGTGTAGATGCGTTTAATGAAGATGGTTTAGCAGCCAAAGCTGAAGAAGCACGTAGCCGTGCGCTTGAGAGTACTGACGCGTTGATGACTTCAATTAACGACGTGCGGATTGGCCTCAGTATGCTAGATGACCGTGAGAAACATGTAATTAATAAGTATCTCGAAAACTATTTCAACGTCAGCGTATTGGCCGGGTCTCGACACGATAACTTTGTTGATTGGCTGGGGGATCAACGGGGGGGTGCTGATGATCACACGGTACTTACGTTTTTGCAGAATCATATCGCAGAAGTTAGATCGCAAGAAAACAGTGAGACCGTGCAGCGCGCGATTGCTGATGCAATGTATGAGCGATATCATCTGGAAAAGCTAGGAGTAGACGAGAGTTGGATCAGCAGGGCTGCACTATCATCCAGGCAAGAAATTTTTAACACGAAAATTGTTATTGGTGATGTATGGGACACGCACATGCGTGGCCTTGATGGGTATCATCAAATGGGCGCAGATTGGGTTGTTATTTCTCAAAGTCAAAAACCAGGTAAAGCTGGCCAGCAAGAACTAGCGAGATGGATCAAGAACGTGCTACTTGATCATGAGTTGAACCACCTTCGTTTTGGGAGTAGAGTGGAATTGCCGCAGCATGAGGATGAGGCAGGTGCAGAGCATCTAGCTCTTACGTTCCATGAGGAGGGGAGAGGAGTTGAGATCGTGCATCCTAATGAGCGATTAGCCGCCGGATTATTAGAAGAGGGCGTATACCGTGAAGAGCGCATTGTACTTGCCATGGGACTATCTGATGGCTGGATAAAAATTGACCCCAAAGTTATGTTGCGCGCTTACACAAGTGGCAACCCAAACAGCCAAGAATGGAAGGTATACGACCGGCTGCTCTATCGGTCATGGGATATTATTAACTTCCGTGGTTTCATTGCTAGCCAAATGGATAAGTATCGCGGTCAACTTGCGGAAATGAATCCAGATTGGACGAGCGATCAAATTAGTTCCACCGCTGCACGTTTGGTACAATCTGACCTGAGAGAGAGTGCAAATTTAATCCGCATACTGAATTTTCGTCCTAAGTCAAATTAAACACTTAGGAAGGCGCAAGTTTCCTTGCGCCTTCCTACATATATTAACGGACGCGTGGCTACTTCTTTGGAGTAGGTTTTTTTGCGGTTGGTTTCTTTGCTACGGCTTTCTTTGCAGCTGGCTTAGCAGTGGCTTTCTTCGGTGCTGCAGCTTTCTTAGCTGGAGCTGCTTTCTTTTCAACACCGGCAGCTGCCTTAGCCTTAGCGGCAAGTTGGCGCTTTTGGCGAGCGGCTTTGTTCTTGTGGATTACACCTTTTTTAGCCGCCTTGTCGAGAGCGCTTTGCGCTGAGCTTTGAGCTGAAGTGGCCTGTTTCTTGTTGCTACCAGTTACGGTGCGGTGGAAGGTCTTCAGTGCACTCTTCAAAGAACGCTTAGTTTTGCTGTTGCGTATTGCGGCTTTCTTGGCAACGCGTACACGCTTTTTGGCTGATTTAATAATCGGCATATCTGATGAATTCCTTTTTTAGTTCGATAATCAATTCGAGAAGAAACTATACAGAGACAGAAGCAATTTGTAAAGATAGCATACTTGATATATCAGGTGTTGCATGTAAATTTATTAACCGCAGAACATCTTGATTAAAAATTCTCGACAAGCGTTAGCATTTATGGTAGGCTTTGGACAAAGGATATAAAATAAAAAATAATGGATAGTCAAAAGCAATCAATTATTGATCGTCTGAAGCAGGCAAATAATATCCTCGTTACGGTAAGCGCCAACCCTACGGTCGACCAACTTGCCGCC
>CAYVOS010000036.1:6113-8229 GCA_964453515.1 uncultured Candidatus Saccharibacteria bacterium
ATGCTTAATGGACTAGAAAAGCACGCCACAGCAGTTTTTAGCGGAGCCGTACCGAGCACGATTGAGTTCCTGCAACCTGAAAAAACGATTGAAAAGAACACGAACAGTTTGCGTGACTTCATCATCTCGCTCGATAAATCGAAAGCCGACAAACTGCGCTACAAGGTTGAAGATAAAGTAGTAAAGATCTTTATTACGCCGTACCGCACCAGCATTTCTGACAAGGACCTCGAGTTTAGCGAAGGTGATTTCAATGTCGATGTCGTCGTCTGCCTTGGTGTCCATGACCAGCGCGATCTTGATCAGGCAATTATTGCACATGGCAGAATTTTGCATGACGCCACAGTCATCGGCATCACTACCACTACCGGTAATAATATTGGTACGCTCAATTGGCAGGATCAAAAGTCCAGTAGTTTATGTGAAATGGTCGCCACATTAGCCGACAACTTTGATAAGAAAGTATTGGATACGCAGGTTGCTACAGCGTTACTGACTGGTATTGTAGCTGAGACCGACCGGTTCAGTAACACCAAGACCTCGCCGGACACTATGAAAGTCAGCGCACAACTCATGGCAGCCGGCGCCAACCAACAATTGGTTGCAACAAAACTTGCAGAGCCGGCGCCACCGCCAGAACCGTTACGCGACGATAAGCCTTCATCGGATGCTGGTTCAGGTTCGGGCAGTGCTACTGACGAACTGCCAAAGAGCAATGACGGAACGTTGCGTATTACGCACAACAAAGACGAAGTGAGCTTGCCGCAACCTCAGGATCCATTCAAGGATCTGCCGCCCATGCCGCCGCCACCGCCGCTGATGCCGGCCATGGAGCCAGAGGGGCCTCCATCAAATGAACCACAGATTCACATTGATGAACAGGGACAGTTGCACAAACTCGAAATTGAGAAAGAGCAACGGAATTTTTTGGGTGACCCGAGTCTGGCAGGTGAAGCCGGAGCTTCAGTGTCTGAACCAGACGAACTTCCTTCTGGCGCTCCACCAGAGCCATCCAAGTTTGTACTAACGCCACCAACCCTTGGTGGCACACTTACCGCTAATAGCCGTCCGGAAGGACTTGATTCCGCAGTTGACCCACTATCAGAGCACAGATCAGTGCAACCGACGATATTGACCCACAATGCATCAATGGCCGCGCCACCACAGGTTGTGACGCCGATGAGTTTGCCGGAGCCGACTGACAGTCCAGACGATAGTAAAGCGCCAAGTACTTCGAACATCCCGACCCCAGTCGTTACGCCACTGGTATCACCTGATACATCAAGTGCACGTAATGCGATTGAGGATGCAATTAGTAGCGCACCGACAACAGAATTGCCAAAAGCTCGAGTTGATCTAAGCGCGCAGTTACTTGGAGATGAGTTGCACTCACCAAAGTCAAATACTGTTACGGACGTGAATCCACCAGAACCAACGAAGCTTACTGAGCCACTTGGTAGTCTAGCGGAACCACTGTCAGGTAATGAGCCGGCACCGGCTTTAGTGTCTCCAGAAGCTAGGCCTATGGATATGCCGTTGCCACCGTCATTGACGCCGCCACCGGCGTCCTCAACGCCGCCGACTTCTTCAGGCAATGACTCGCCAACGGGTCCACCGCCACCAGTACCGCCACCGTTTATGCCTGAAAATCTCAAGCCGTAAGCTAGTCGTAGTATAATTTGAGCCGATTATGAGTAATGAGATATCGGCTGCACCTTCATCACCACCTGTACGCTCAGTGGATGGCCTACTACTTATAGATAAGCCGCAAAATTGGACGAGCTTTGACTGTGTGAATTATGTACGCAGGGTTGTGGCAACTGATGTAGGTAAAAAGCTGAAGCATACGAAGGTCGGTCATACTGGTACGCTCGATCCGCTCGCAACTGGGCTTTTAGTATTACTACTTGGTAAGTACACGAAGCGTGCCCCGGAGCTCACTAAGCTCGATAAAACGTACGAGGTAAGCATGAAATTAGGGTGGTCGAGCACTACTGGTGATGAGGAAGGTGAGAAAGTGGCCGTATCTGAGTATCGTCCCGATAAGGCACAGATCTTGCGGGTACTCCAAACATTTATGGGCGAGCAACAACAAGTACCACCGATATACTCAGCT
>CAYVOS010000037.1:0-8151 GCA_964453515.1 uncultured Candidatus Saccharibacteria bacterium
GCGCTGGCGGGCTCGACCGGATTCGAACCGGCGATCTCCTCCGTGACAGGGAGGCGTGATAGGCCAACTTCACTACGAGCCCGTATCAAAATATCAACAGGGGTAATGATAGCAGGATCCTACGTTAAAAGCAAACGGAAGAAATTTTAGAAATAATTACTTAACAGATACCAGGTAATGCGGCCTTTGCTGTTTCTCTAGCGGCGTTACATACGTACTGATACTCTGGAAGTTAAATGCAATATGAGCAGCTTGCACCTTTCCGTTTGCTGTAGAAATAACCTTTACAATTTCCAGTGTATAGCCGGTATTAATCACACCTGAGATTTGGCCAGGCTTGAGCTTGAACAGTTCCGCGATTACTTGCGGCGGTAGGCTTTGGTCGTTCTGAGATATCGCGTACCCATATTGCCCATTATTGTCCTTTGTCGTGGTGTCGTCAGATACCTGAGCAGCTAACTTTCCAAAGTCAACTCCACTTTGTAGTTGTTGTAGCGCTGCATTTGCCCTCGCATACGTACCAGTATCGAGTTTCGCAACAACTTTTTGTGCGAGCAACTGTGACTTTAATTCTCGCTTAAAATCACTGATCGACCAACCCCAGAATTCTTTAAGCACATCAGCGAATTCCTGGTTGCTGCTGCCTAGACGATTTTGCTGCTGCAAAAGTGAGACTTCGTTATTCACTTCCTGTTCGCTGACACTTACGCCATACTTTGCCGCAAGCTGCTTGACATACGCATCTTGGACTACTTCGTCTAGCGCCTGTTTCTTAAACGCATCAAGCTGCTGCTGACCAGCTGATGAATTAAAGTTTACCTGCTGCTGTGTTTCGTAGTAATGCATGTAGTGGCGGAGTTCAAACAAATAGTTTTCATATGCCACATAGTCCGGTCCTGCTTTGGCGATCGGAAATGGGATGACCTGCGTAACATAGTAGATAAAGGTTGAGGTAGATTGGAACTTATAAAGAGCCAATAACGTGTACGCGAAAAAGAATACTACTGCGGTAACCAGCAAACTTACCGAAATCACCACTACGCGGTGCTTAGTGTGCTTTAGTGGATAGATATACTTACGGGCACCTCGAAGCAGCTCTTCACGGTGCTCTGCCACCGTTTCATTTGTAATACGCGGCAAACTTTCAATGGCTTCCGCCAGTTTCGATTCCGGCTCGTTCCGCGATAAAAACTTCGGTGCTCGAGGTTTGAGCATCTTCCGTTTCACTTTAGAGAGTTTCGGTAACTTCACGCTCAGCTTCGGGAGCCGCCGATTCGAATGCTTCTTTGGTTTACGTTTCACTTTCCTCGCCATCCAACTCGCTTACAGGGTTGACGGCTTGCATATAGGTGTTAGCCATCACGCCCTGATCACGTAGTATTTCCAATATCTTTTTTTGCATCTTATCTGGGTGATGGATCTCGTGAATCACTAAGTCCCCCACTAATGTCTGCATCACAATTGTACCAAATCCAAGCAAAGTCTGCTCGAGACCGGCAATTTCATAATTAACCATTTGGATCTGTCCAAGGCTCATATCCACGACACTGCGATGGAATAGCCCTTTCTGTGTAATTTGGATCAACCGCTGGTCGGTCACGATAAATACGCTGAAGTGCCAACTGATCCACCAAGGCATAAATACGATCGAGCACACTACGAAGCTTATCGCTAAGCTGGCAAAGAAGAATAGGATGGATGGTGGGTTATTTGGATTAAAGTATGTCAGAGTCAATGTATAAAGCGGTCCGATAAGTAAACATGCCGAACCAACAATTAGCCCCTTTCGCATCACAATCGGGTGCTTGTGAAAGACGTAGAGCACCTCTTCGCCATCGAATTGATCGTCAAAATACTTTTGCGGCATACTGGGTATTGTACTGATAAAATACAAAATGCTAAAGGTTCTTCATCAGCTTGGTGCCCCCGAGAGGATTCGAACCTCTAGCTCCTCCTTAGGACGGAGTTGTTTTATCCATTGAACTACGGGGGCAAAAGACAGATTAATTCTGCCTTAGTTGGTAATATTACAGCTTAGGTTGTGTGTAATGCGCGTGGATAATATCGTATTCCACAAGCTCACTAGGCTTAAACCAGTGTGCAATTTCTTTTTTAGCCTCATCAGGGTCGGCTGAGGCATGGATGACATTTGGAGTACCACGCTTAGCAGCGGCAGCGTGACCGTACGTCATGTGGGCATAGTCGCCGCGAATAGTACCGGGAGCGGCACTTTTTGGTTCAGTAGGACCGACCAGCTTACGAACAAGCTCTACAGCTTCAATACCTTCAAGCACCATGGCAATAACCGGCCCTTGCTGCATCTCCTGTAGCTGTGTTTCAAAGATATTCTCACCTTTACGAGTCTTCAGGGTGCCAATACCTTCGTAGTGCTCATAGAAGTGTTTGTAGTCCGGCTTAAGCATCTTAGTGCCTACTATTTTTAGCCCGACACGTTCGAAGCGCGTGACCACCTCACCGACGATACCGCGGTTAACTGCATCTGGCTTAAAAATAATTAAGGTCTTTTCCATGCATGTCCTTTTCGCATTAATTTAACTACCGACAGTATAACAGAGATGAATCTTTTACTCTACACCGTAAAGCCGTACAATAAGGATATGCAGTTTGCAAAAGCGAAATCAGATTTTTTGGAGTATCTGGAGATCGAGCAAAACCGATCACAGAAAACCATCGCCAACTATGACCACTACCTGACGCGGCTGCAGGATTTTGCCGGCGATATCACCATATCGGATATTGATCCGGAGCTGGTTCGTAAGTGGCGCCTGTGGCTTGCTCGCCTTGGAACTAATACTTCTGATGAACTACAAAAAGTAACACAGAACTACCACTTGATCGCGCTTCGCGCGTTCTTACGATTCTGTGCTAAACGAGATATCCCAGCATTAGCACCGGATAAAATTGAGCTGGCTCGCACCAAACGAAAACAAGTTACCTTCTTGAACGAGGAGGAGTTGGAACGACTTTTCCAACAACCTGACATCTCTACCCTGATCGGCCTTCGAGACCGCGCCATTTTAGAGCTACTCTTTAGTAGCGGGCTTCGTGTAAGTGAACTTGTCGGGCTCGATCGGGATCACATTAATTTGAAACGCCGCGAATTTATGGTGCGTGGAAAAGGCCAAAAGGACCGCCCTATTTTTATCAGCCCTAGTACCGCGGCATGTATCATCGAATATCTTGATCGCCGTGAGGATAATACCCGGCCGTTGTTTGTCCGTTATAGCGGCAGCAAAAAGGTAGACCTAACGGGTAATTTTCACCGGCTCACCGCCCGCAGCGTACAACGGATGGTCAGTCGCAATGCTCTCCTTGCAGGCATTACAAAGCACGTCTCTCCCCATACATTAAGACACAGCTATGCAACAGACTTATTGATGAACGGAGCAGATCTTCGCTCAGTTCAGACAATGCTCGGTCATAGCAACATCTCAACCACGCAAATTTACACCCACGTTACCGATCCTCACTTAAAAGCAGTATACGAAAAATTCCACCGGTTACAAAAGTAATATTGAGCACATTTTGTGCTCAATATTAACAGTTGTTTTCTCCTGTTAGCCCTACGGCGTACCATCGGTAGTAGCCTGACACATGCTTGCTGGATCAGGGTTCGTAATATCGTTTGGTATATGGAAATATGTCTGGTCTACTACAAAACGTTTACAAACAGCGGCGTTACTCTGAATAGCATAGTTGGGTACTAAGTTACTTGTATTATTGGTGGGAATTCGCACCTGGATTCGGCGCAAAACACCAGCTGCATCACCAGTGACATCGACCGCTACCTGCCCTGATGTGGTTAATAGCGTACCACCATGATACGCTTTGATTGTAATATTACTCTCCTGATAATATGAACTTAACCTGAGTGAGATGTTGTCTGACGCTACGGCTATACCCGTAATTGTAACCGTACACTGCGCACCGGTACCATTACCACAGATTACGCCGGTAACATTTGCCTTACCAACATTGCTTGAATAGGGTACGTTCGCAATACCACCAGCCTTAACGGGCTCAAAAAAAGAAGATAACGTAGTACTTTCAAGCTCAGCTCGGGTGAGATTTGGGAGACTTGGCGCTCCCTGAGTCGGTACAAGATCCATCCGCAATAGCCCGTAATTACAGTTCCATTGCCATGTGGGGCTGAACGTATTAGTTGTTGAAGCGGGACAATTTTTGCGACTTGGGCTTGAGTTATTGGTCGGTGACCAGGAAATTACCAGCGAGGTAATCGTTTTATTAGAATTGATTGGCACCACTATAGACTGTTCGCCGACGCCACTATATACCTCATCCGTCAATGCCGGGTTTACTAGCAAACATGTATAAGACACGCCATGCGCCGCGTCAAGCACCATTTCGCTACCCGTTGGATAGGTAGCGCCGCCAGCGTTAGCAGTACAACTAGACCGCGGCAAAATCGGCATGTTGGTCTTCACGTCATTTATGATGATGTTACGCGCATCTTCAACTCCAGATTCCGCGGCATAGAACGCTTGAGTACTGAGTTGTTGGTCAAGGGTATTACCCTGCTCCCTGCGTGAAATCGTCGCATAACCCAACACAATGAGACTCACAATGATCATAGTGATCATGGTAATCATAATCGATGCCATGCCCGATTGATTATTTCGCAAGTGATTCGACCGACGTGGGTATATTACGCTCATGCTTTCCTCATAATACTCTATTGTATCCGCTGTTGCACCACCGTACTCAGTTCAGAAACAGCACAGAACTGGCTACCCGAACCGACCCTACATGTTGCATTGCTTTTCGTGGGGTTCATCAGCAGATCATCATCTCCATACACGACTCGGACATCTACATTGTATAATCCGCTCGTGTGCGGTACAGCGGAGACCGACAGCTTACTGATGCGCATGTATTGGCTAAGTAGCTCGGTACTGCCACTAGCGAGTGGCTTCGTGAAGTCTTGGGCCTTCATGCCGCTACACAGGCCAGGGCTATCCTTAATCAGCGCGTGCAATGTTTGATGTTGTGCCACATTTGGCCTACTGTTTACCAGCTCCCAGCCGGGACGAAAGCTATACCTATCACTCCCAATACAAAAACCGTGCTCCGGGTCAGTGCCGCCATTCGCAATCGGAGAGGTAATCTGCGAGCCGCTGAACTGAATATCCTGTGAAATCTGTTCCAATATGCTCCGTGCGGTGTTCTGTGTTTGCGTTTGAGTAATACCGCTGTAGTACGCATGATTAAATTGCAACACACCATCAGCTATCAAGAGTAGCACCATCGAGAATACCAGCGTTGCAATCAGCAATTCGATTATTGTAAAGCCCGCGCTCCTTCGGACATTCATACGCCTCAGGCTGCGCTTGGTCTTAAGTAGATGTATATATTTCAGCATTTCTTATTCCCACTTAGTACAGTCGGTATACCATCGATTCCGTGCCATTACCTTGACCAGTTACCTGAGGCCATGTGACATTAACCGTAAACAAGTAGCTTTTTGCGATGTTGTTGCCGCAGGCAATCGCAGTACAGCGCGTGATCGTCAGGTAGTAGCGTGAGTCGGATTTTTGTGCTGCGCCAGCACTGTCTTGTGTGCAGTATACCGACTGCGGCGCAATTACGGCCGATACGGGCGCCTCATTGTACATACAAAATGGTGTTGTCGCGTTGATCGCGTCCGCTGTATCACCACGAAGCTGTTCGAGCTGGCTCTCGACAAGTTTCAAGGCTTCAGCGTGCTCCTGAGAGTTACGTACTCCCACCTGACTCTGCCGCGTCGTTACGAATGCGCCACCTAAGATCGTACTCACGATTGCCATGCTGACAAGCACTTCTATAATTGTGTCACCAACGTTATTGAGGTGTTTCAAGTGCATGTTGAGTCCCCATATATCTTAAGCGCAATCGTCAGTTGTTGTCCTCCGCCACCAATAGTGATCAGCCCTGATTGCTTTGTGCCACCGCTAGCGAAACAAATCTTCACACCATTCGATGGATTAACGGGAGACGAAGCTAAATGTTTATTGATCGCCAATATGGATGTCGCCGGTGATGCGTTAAGTGCAGTGGCGCTAACTGGAATTAAATCTACGGTCTGTGACCCAGACAACAGCTGGCCACCACTAAATTGGCCGAGTGAACTTATAAATGCTACCGCACCGATGTTCGTACCGTTACTCGACATGCTAACAACATTGAGACCGTAATGTAGCTCATTGGTTGTGTAATAATAACTCGGATTCGGAGCGCCAGTCGGTATAACTACGGCAGGCTTTGCAGATGCTAACGTGCCGGTATTGCTCTGTAGCCCCGCGATCGTATAGGTAATAAATTGCTGTGGATTTGTCTTTTGAACTCCAAACTGCAACACCTTACCGAGGTAAACACAACCGTTATTTGAACCTCGTATATTCGTCCCCGCAGTTATAACCAACACCCCCGATGTCCCATCGCAAGTAAAATTACCTGTGTTAGCATATTCACCAGCGGCCACTTGATCAATCTCTTGCTGTAATCTAGAACGAATATCATTGATCGACTGTTGAAATTCTGCTGTATCTTGTTTGCCGTTAATTGACAACACCACCAGCAAGAACATGGCAGCGGTAACTGCCAATACAATAAGAACCTCAATGATAGTAAATCCACGCTGCTTGCGCGCTCGCTCCATGGCATTCAGTATACCATAAGCGTTGTGTATAATTAGCCGATAAGCTGGGTAAAAAGGTCCACAAAATGGTGCCCGAACAGCTCGACTATAACGGTCGCGGCAATGAGAAACGGACCGAATGGTATCAGAGTTGAGCGGTTTGCCTTTCCAAAAGCTAACAATGGCAAGCTTACCAAAGTTCCGAGTACCGAAGCTACAAATAGTAGCAGCAAGCTCAGCATCGGACCACCAAGCAGGATCCCAAGCACGACACCAAGTTTTACGTCCCCACCACCGATCCATCTACCGTCAGAAACTTGGTAGAGTACAAAGAATATACCGCTCGCGATTAGGATGCCCCAAATACTCCCCAGAAATCCTTGCAAGCCGGAATGAAACAGAAATAATAAGAGGAACGCTTGAACGACGGCTAATCCAATGAGCGGATACACAATCCGGTCAGGTAAAATGAACCACCGCAGATCGTAAACCGCCAGCGTGACGAACCCTACCAAGAATACCAACCAGAAACAAAATTCAACGAGCCCGATCCCGCTAAGCACGTATGGCCATAGAAAGTAAGAGCCAGCGAACAATAATCCCATCATCACCTCTATAACCGGTGATTGCCAGGATATCTTTGCGCCGCAGTACCTACATTTGCCACGTAAAAATAGCCAACTAAAAACCGGCACTAGATCCCAGGGCCCCAACACATGCTTACATTTCTGACACATTGAACGACCATGTAGCATCGTTAGCTCCCGTGGTATTTTGGCATGATGCCTTTTCTCACGCAGCAACGACTGCTCACGAATACGCCACGACAGCGCGTCGATAAAGCTCCCAAAGATAAGCCCGCCAAATATGAGTAGTATAATAATTAACATACGCTTATGGTAACACAAAAGCAGGCCCGAATAGGGCCTGCTTCATCGACGTTCCAACTTCTTTACGCTAACTAGTTAGCAGTAATGCACTGTTCCTGTGGCTTGCTACCACCAGTTTCGACATCGTAGACAAGTGCCACACTTCTAGATGACGCACCAGTACTGGTAGCTGTTGTATTAGCACATGTCATATAAGACGCGATACCTATGTAGTCACTTGATCCATGGGCTGCATATGGGTCACCCAACGTTGCGCCTCCGGTAGTGTTATCCGTATAGGTAACATTTGCTGCGGTATAGAAACCAGGCTTCCAGTTTTGGATAAACGGACAAGCCGCACCACTACAACTAGCCGGCAACTGACCGTCATTGTTGTTGATGTATTCTGCAAGTGCGCTTGCCAAACTACCCGCGTCACTCTTTCGAGAAGTATTTCGCGCATTTCGTTGAAGTGCTGGGACGGCCAGGAACACAATCAGCATGATTAAACCGGCGATAGCCAACACAATCAAAACTTCGATGATTGTGAAACCGTCGTCCCGCTTAAAATTTTTGTTTGTCATGAGCAAATGCCCCCTTTGCTGTTAGCTAGTTAAAATAACATGC
>CAYVOS010000038.1:0-8057 GCA_964453515.1 uncultured Candidatus Saccharibacteria bacterium
CATCGCTCTTGTTGCTCTATATAATAAACTCTCCTGGCTAATCTATTAACCCTGTTGTCATATAACCCTAAATAAGGGGCGTCAGCCCCTTATCTCCTCTCGGGTTATCCTGCTGTTTGTAGCAGACGTAATTGTCTGGCGGTCTGCTCTTATTCGGTATGCCCCAAGTAGAAGTTCCACAGTCCTACTGCTATGAGCATGATCTGATAATCCATGCCGCCGGTTTTGTTACTCCAGATGTCTGCGACAACTTTCATTCGTTTCATACCTCCGTTGGCATGCTCTACGGGGATACGGAAGCTACTAATTTACCAAACGCCAGGATACGTTTTTTTAGTATCACTCATGACAATGTGTTTTCTGGTAGTAGTTTTCTTCTTGCCGGAGTAGACCTCCTTCCGCTTCTTGGAATCTTTGGACTTTTGTACGGGACGTTCCGTCAATGAGTACATCCTTCGCTTCGGGGAACTTCTGGCAGAACTCTTCAATTGAGGTGATCTTGCACTCTGGTAGTACAATCTTTCGCCCTAAGGTTGCTTCTAGCAAAGGCAATAGTTTTTGTACTCGCCAACAGGCTGGACCGCTGCCCAAGTCAAAGATCGAGGACAATACGTCGTAGGTAGGATACGCTTTGAGATACAAGAGAATATAAGTCAGTTTATCCTCAGTTATTTTCAGGACTCCACGCTTACCGCCACCAAGTACGGGCTTGCAGGGCTGGCCCGGGAGCGCGGGATTACGCCGAGCGCAAAGTAGCAGAGGCCACCTCTATTTCGGCGCACCAGGACATGCTTTGCGAACATCCTGCCTGTGCCGTACAACCCGCTGTTGAAATACACGCGTCCTTTGTTCGTTGCCAGAATTATACTACATCCTTCTCGTAAGCTTTACATAGGGCACGGTGTAAAGCTCATGAACTCGCCAGAGCCAGGGCGACCTTGTCCACCACTGCAGAGACCGCTTATCCCATATTCGGGGTAATGATTTGGGGACGCTACATAGGAGCTTAAGCTTGACGGCTTGACGCTGTGCGCGAGTAATATGAGCTCCATGAGCCACCAGAACAGCCTTGGAGAAACCGCTTCCATCCATAAGCAGCTTGGCCTCCGAGAGGGCCGTCCAAGTATCTGTGTAGTACCGATTTGCCCCGACGATTGCAAATGGCTGTCGGCAGTAGCTTGCCGTCTCCCTCTGGGCGATGACAGGTAGCCCAAACCGTGAGGCCAGCCTGCCAATGTCCCTGTTCGGGTCTCGCATCGACTCACTACTAGCTCGCCCGAAGCTCAAAGCGACGACGCAATCTGCGTCTGATCTGTTCATTGATCCCATAATACCAGAGAACGTACAATAGCTAATAGCTATAATAACCCTGTTACCATATAACCCCGAATAAGGGGCGTCAGCCCCTTATCTCCTTTTGGGGTTATATGGCAACAGGGTTATTGCCGTAGTACTGGGAGAGTTTTTTGTAAAAGCGATAGTGCGCTCTAGGTACTACGACCAGAGCTTCGACTTAGATGTTATACAGAATATATCAGTTTTATTCATGAGAGAAGTTAAATAATTAGCTAATGCTAACGATCTTGTACACCGTAGTTTCGGCAGGTGTCTTGATTTCAATGTCGTCACCAACTTTTTTATCAAGCAATGCTTTGCCGATTGGAGATTCATCAGATATTTTTCCGTTTAGCGGGTCTGCTTCAACCGTCCCAACGACCTGAAACTCCTTTGTTTTACCATTAGTGCTCTTGAGTTTTACGGCACTACCTAAGCCAACCTTATCACTTGAATTTGTCGATTTGATAAGATCAGAGTTTTGCAGGATGTGCTCAAGTTCAGCAATGCGAGCTTCATTCTTTTCCTGCTCCTGCCGGGCAGACTGATATTCAGCGTTCTCGGCAAGATCACCAAATTCACGGGCAGTCTTAATGCGATCAGCAACAGCACTCCGCTCGGCAATCAATGCCTTGAGTTCTGCTTCAAGTTCTACTATTCCGGCTTTTGTCAATCGAAACTGCTTATTTATCATGGTATTCGCTCCTCTCTGGATATCTGATGCGACTGTTTGTTTACAAATTGGGTGATAATCATACTATAGCTGTCACCTTTTATCTGGCGCCAGTATTTTTATCACCTTTTCTTTACTCACCAAACGCGGCTGCGTCGATGTCCTCGCCTTAATTTCAAACTTCTTTTCGGCGATTGTATTATTACTTACTACCAATCTATATGGTATGCCCATTAAATCAGCATCGGCAAATTTCCCACCTGGCCTAATGTCGCGGTCATCATATATTACCGCAACTCCAATCTGAGTCAAGTCATTATATACATTTTCGGCTATTTTTACTACTTCCGGGTTGTCACCAATACGTGCAAGGTAGACTTTAAATGGTGCGACTTCCTCCGGCCATATGATACCTTTATCATCGGCAAAGTGCTCAGCAAGTAGCCCTACCAAGCGACTAATACCGATGCCGTAGCAACCCATGATAATCGACTGTTCCTTGCCCGCTTCGTCGGTATAGTACACCCCCAGGGCGTCAGAGTACTTACTCTCGAGTGGGAAAATATTACCAACCTCAACACCGCGCTTTTCAACAAGGTCTTCTTTCTTAAGCCCAACCTTTGCGAGTGTTTCATCGTTATATATCTCTTTATTGATGGCGATTTTCTTGCCCTCATGTATGTAAATAGTATCTTCACCGATCGGACTAATTGTCTGGAATTCGTCGCTGAACTTATCGGTAAAATAACCACCATCCGCATATGTCCGGTAAGTAATGCCACCAATACCCAACCGCTCATATACCCGTGCGTACGCTTTGGCGACACGCTCATATAACTCAGCATGCTCTTCTTGGTTGCGAGAGAAGCTGTACATGTCCTTCATGACGAACTCACGACCACGGAGCAACCCACTCTTGGCACGTAGTTCGTTGCGGAACTTGTTTTGAATCTGATACACGAAGATCGGCAAATCTTTATATGAACTTACAAAGTCCTTCATGACGTCAACAATTGGCTCTTCGTGTGTTAGCCCCAAACCTAGTTCTGTGCCATTCTTTAACGCCGTTTTAAACCAGTTGTCAACGACGTCGTCGTTCCAACGATTAGTCATTTCAAAGATATCCTTCGGCTGCAGCGCAGTCATCTGTACTTCCTGGCCACCAATCGCGTTCATTTCTTCACGAACAATCTGGGCAATATTATCCAAAACACGTTTTCCAAGCGGTAAAAAGGCGTACACCCCAGCCATTTCTTTGTGTATGTAACCGGCCTTGATAAGAAGCTGCGCGTTCTTGGATATTTCATCAGCTGGAACGTTTTTGCTCGTTTTAGTAAACAACTGTGACATTTTCATAACTAGTTACTCCTTCTCGGATTTTGCGTGGAAATAGATTTTTAAGGCTACTAACTAGCTGGCGGCCGCTTGGCCAGCTTGTTAATTGTTACGTATACGTAGCTCATTCGGTAAGTATTGTACCCTAGCACTACTCAAAAAACTAGCACCGGCTTAGGCTAGTGCACATGAAATATATAGATACTAATAAACGCAACGGTATTCTTTAGCGCATGGATGCCCATTGAGCCCCACAAACGCCCGGTCTTCTCACGTATAAATACCAATACTAACGAAAGCACGAACGTATCAATGGCCGCTACCCACAATAGTGGTGCGCCTTGTCCAAATTCGAGGTGAGCAGTCGCAAAGATAATACTTGTAATAAGTGCAGCGGCTATCTTTGGTACACTCTTCTTGAGACTAGTGTACAGGAACCCGCGCATCAGGATTTCTTCTGCAATGGGCGGCAGTATAACGAGGCTGATGGCGGTAAGCACTAATTGACCAATACTAGCGGCATTATTAAATCCGATCTGCTGTTGCTGATTCACATTCAACGACGGGATAAGTTTGGTCACAATCTGAAGCACAATTGCGTATGACACAAAATAGATACCAAAACCCATGAGCGCATATAGAATATCTTCGCCTTTGAATCGTTTAATGCCGATCACCTTCAGGCTGATCTTGTAATACTTGAGAAACCGCCAAACTGCCAGAACGGTTAACGCCTCAGCAATGACCACATAGATAAACTGCGCAAGTATAGAATTATTAATCCAGTTGTTTGCCTGTGTATCATTCCAATGCCGTATTGTTGGATATAATGACAGAGCCAGACCGCCGACAAATTGTGAAACGAAATATATGACAATTACTGCAACCACCGCCAAAACGGGGCTCCATGGAATTTTCGGATCCCCCGTGGTAACTTCGGGCGTCTGCCCTGTCAGTGGTTTTTTAGAAGAATCTTTTGACATCTACAAATGTAATTATAACGATAAGCAACATTAATAGCGCAAAACTCGCACCATACACCATCTCTTCAAATTTTTCTGAAAGCCGCCTTCGAAATACGCGAGAAGCATATGTCAAGAATAACTTACCCCCATCCAATGCCGGTATCGGCAATACATTCATAATGGCTAGACTAAGTGAGATCACCGCAACAATCATCAACATAAACTGATAGCCCAAGTTGCTACCGTCTTTTAGAATAACAAAAATACCAACTGGCCCCGAAACTTGGCTGGATGCCTGTGTTTGGCCAGCTTCTCTCGCCGCATGGTTATTAGTCACGAGCCCTGCAATGGTCGAACCGAGACCTTCAATAGCTGACCACAAGCCCTTAAAGGTCAAAACTGTAAACTGTTTTGAGACACCGAGCGCCACGATCGGCGCAGACCACGTGGAGCGAGTATATTCAATCGGCGCTACACCAAGGTATGCTTTGGGCTGGCTACTATTTTGGCTAGCCTGCACTACTTTCGTCGTAAGTAATTTCACCGTACTTGTATGCTGCTGGCCACCCCGACTGTATGTCAGTTCAACCGTATCTCCCGCAAAACCTTTGGTCATTTTTGGAAGAGTGTTTGCGTTTGTGATTTGCAGCGCCTGCTTCCCCGGCAGCCCGATTGAAATAAGATCATCGCGCGGCCGCAATCCAGCTTGTGCTGCTGGTGACCCCGAGAGGACACCACCAACTTCATTTTTAATAACCTTTGTATCGCTCTTTACAGTGAATTGGTTATTAATAAGTTGTGGCATGCCAACCCAAGCTAATATCGTAAAAATGACAAGTGCTGCGAGTAAATTCATGCCTACGCCGGCTGCCATAATTTTTGTCTTAGCTAAGGTACTTGCCGCACCAAACGTACCGGGTTCAGTATCGGCATCGTGTTCTCCCTTTAACCGGACAAAACCCCCGAGCGGTAACCAGTTAACGGTAAAAATGAAACCGCTCTTTGTCTTCCTGCCCCAGATACGAGGCGGAAAACCGATGCCAAATTCCTCGACTTCAACTCCGTTACGCCGTGCAAGAATAAAGTGCCCGTACTCATGTATGACCACTAGCCCGATAAATAAAATAAGACCGATAATCAACAGTACGATACCCATAGCTACTTACCAAATCTCCGCTGCTTATTACTATAGTGTCGCAAAGCGCTCACGAGTGCTTTTTCGTTAAAATCCGGCCAGTTAACATTACTGAAGGCCAGCTCACTATAGGCAGCCTCCCACAACATAAAGTTGCTTAAACGCTGTTCGCCAGAAGTACGAATAATAAGATCAAGCGGTGGGACATCAGGTGCATAGAGATTGTCAGCAATCATATCGGCGGTAATATTTTCCGGCGATACACCGCTCGCGGCAATGCGTTTTGTTGCCTCCACGATTTCCTGCTGGCCGCCATAGTCCAAACACAACAACAGCGTCCCCCTCGTATTGTGTTCGGTAATCTTCTCAGCATCGTGAATTGCGGTGAGCATAGCAGCCCCAAGTTTTGCTTTTGAGCCAACGACCCGTAAGCGAATACCCTCCTTATTAAATTCCTTTACTTCGTGTTTCAGCGCCCACCGAAGTATTTTCATGATATCTCTCACTTCTTGCTGGTCACGTTGCCAGTTCTCAGTTGAAAAGACATAAGCCGATACATATCGTACGCCGCATTTCAGTGCTGCCCGACAAATCGTTTTAAGGTTTTCGTACCCCTGACGATGGCCTTGCGCGACCGTAAGCCCGTGATCACGAGCCCATCGACGGTTACCGTCGAGTATTAAACCAAGATGTATGGGCGCTACTGGCGCTTTTGCAATACTCATGTCTACCCTATTCTAACAAGTCATTCATGCTTATTTAAATCGTCATCAATTCAGCTTCTTTAGTTTTAGCCAGCTGATCCACAGCTTGTCTTTGCTGACTCATAAGATCGTCGATCTGTTTTTCGATACGCTTTACATCATCCTCGCTGATCGACTTGTCCTTTTTTGCGTTATCCGCTGCCTTAAGTAGATCGTGTCGGACATTCCGCATAGCGATCATGCACTCTTCGACTTTTTCACCTATCTGCTTAACTAGATCACGCCGACGCTCTTCAGTCAACGGAGGTATGGGCACGCGTACCACACGACCGTCATCAGAAGGGTTTAAGCCAAGTGACTGGTTGTTACGGATCGCTGCTACTATTGCCTGCAGGCTATTCGGGTCAAAGGGCGTAATTTGCAATAACTGCGCGTCAGGGGTGGCAACGGTTGCTACTTGTACGAGCGGCATTTGCGTACCGTAAACCTCTACAGAAACACCGTCAAGCATGCTTGCATGTGCTCGGCCTGTCCTCAACTTCTTCAACTCGTTCTGCAAGTGTTCTACTATACCCGCTAGCTTTTGTTTTGCATCCTGAACGGCCTGGTTTGGATCCATACGACTCCTTGATCTATGACTTTCTACCTATATACACTTAAGTATATAGGTGATCGGTTTCAACAGCAAAAACTCTAGTTAACTTCACCAAGAGCCATGCGGCTAAAGCGGCGAACGACAATATTTTCACCAAGCTTTGCAACGTGATCTTTTACGTATTGCCCAACTGTCTGATCAGGGTTCTTAATGAATGGCTGTTCAAGCAATGCCTTTTCGGCAAAATGTTTTTTGAGCATTCCTTCAACAATTTGAGACACCATGTTCTCTGGCTTGCCTTCGGCTTTGACCTTCTCGGTAAATTCAGCAGTAACGCGTTCACGCTCTGCAGTGGGTACTTCCTCGATACTTACATACTCCGGAGCTGAAGCGGCAATATGCATCGCAACATCATGTGCAAGCGCCTTGAAGTCATCTGTCCGAGTAACAAAATCCGTCTCACAGTTAACCTCGACAATCACACCAATACGGCCACCATGTACATACGCTTCGATAAGCCCTTCGCGAGCTTCGCGCTCGCCCTTTTTTTCCGCTTTTGTAAGCCCTTTCTTGCGCATTGCCTCAAGGGCCTTATAGAAATCACCATTTACTTCTTCGAGCGCTTTTTTTGCATCGGTCATACCGACCCCTGTCAGCTCACGAAGCCGCTTGATCTCGGCAATATCTACTGCCATTATTTCTCTCCCACCGTCTTAACTTCATCTTTGTCAGGGTTCACCTTAGCACGTTTTGCCTTGCCCTGTTCTACTGCTTTTTTAAAATAGTCAGCCATTAATTGAATTGTTTTAATAGCGTCATCGTTACTCGGGATGGGATAGGTTGCGAGCGTCGGATCCGCATTAGTATCTGCAAGCGCAATGATAGGCACATTTAGCTTGCGAGCTTCGCGTACAGCATTAGCATCGTGAACAAGGTCAAAGATAACTACGACGCCCGGCCGAGCAGACATATCCTTGATGCCGCCGTATAGCTCATTCATGTCATCGATTTCTTCTTGGAAGCGTTGAACTTCAAGCTTGTTATACTTGTTGGACAACTCGCCAGTTTGCATTTTAGCTTCAAGATCTTTCAAGTGCTTGACACGTCCGCTGATCGTCGGCCAGTTGGTCAACATACCACCAAGCCAACGATTGGTAACGAATGGCATCTTGGTATCATCAGCCAACTTCTTAACTACGTCTTGCGCCTGACGCTTTGTACCAACAAAAAGCACTTGCTTGCCTTCGGCTACGGTCTGAGCCAGAAAGTCCAACGCACCTTCAAGCGATGAAACAGTTTGCGTCAAGTCAATAAT
>CAYVOS010000039.1:0-8026 GCA_964453515.1 uncultured Candidatus Saccharibacteria bacterium
CAAGCACCCAAAATACGAGACCGTGTTCCATGACCGGTCTCTATTTATTTACCCCCGTTAAACCGTATTTATTAGCAGGCTTTTACGATTAATCAAAAATTGATTGTGCTGCGTTCGAACCACCAAAGCCTGGCATAAGGTGCGATTAACTTCTTAAAAGCGTTCCATAACTGACCGGCTAACATCATGAGGGCTGGACACTTCAAAAACTGACCGCGTTCCATGACCGACTCGACCCCATTACCTTATTTCTTGTTCGTGGCTTCAGTATTCGGCTGTGTTTCGGGAGGTCGGATGATATGACTGTCAAAGTCATCAAGCAATTCGAGGACCAAAACCATGTCGTTACTATGAACGCCCACGCCGCTTGGAAATGGCGTTAGGTTTGCCGGAAATAATACTATTGGTGGCGACCATTTGTTTTGTAGGTCGAGGTCTTCCAGGCTGAACTTGTGCTTGGGCACCTCGGTCGGCGAAAGATCAAGGTTTGCTAGCCCGGCCACTATTTGCCACTCTGCCTCATGAGCCACCAATTCCTTTCGCGAAAACATCTGCGCCCACGGTCCTTCCATAATGACCGACATTTTTTCTTCTGCCTCTACGCCCGTATGCGATTTATTAGCTTCCATACCACTTTCATCTATACCGAAGATAAATTCTTTTGAGGCTCGTGCTATCTGCTCGTTAATACCTTTAAACATGGCGACGGGCGGGGTTAGATGTTCGATGTTCGTATACCACGTACTACCAGTATGCCGAGCAATATGTCGGACTTTTTGCGGAAAAATGCCGAGCACTGTTTTTGAGTCGAGCGGAATCGCCCAACCCACAGCTCCAGTGCTCGCATCGCGAGTAAGCACTAGCCCGAGATCGTTGGAAATTATGGGAGTTTGAGGATCAGAATTATGCAGCACGACCCAACGTGCACCCATGACAGGCGCCAGTTGTCGTTGCAGGCGGACTATACGGCTGCCGTTCGTATTGTCGGGATTCAGTTTGCCGGACTTCATGAGCTCTTTCATCATAGGTATATTTTCATAGCGCTCATTGAATTCTTTGCCCCGAACGAATAGCCCGGTGATAAACGGTACTGCGATATGTACCCAATCGTCGAGCGTAACGTCTTTGCCGCTTGCGACATCATCGAGTACGCGATTCAGTGGGCCTTCGTAATCCCACTTATCGACGTTGCTGCCGTCGCGCAGGTTGTATAGACCCTTTTTGTAGCCGATTGCGCTGGCAGCGGTGGGCAGCACCTTACGGGCCTTGACGTTATACATCCAGAGTCGCCGATCTCGGTACGCACCGGTAGTGTCGCTTGAGAAACGACCAATAAACCCCGCCGGCAAATAGTGGTCTTTTGCCATATTAACAGTATAGCTAAATGGGGTGAGTCTGAGGCAGTATTACTTTGCAGCAAATTTGAGAGTGCCGTCTTTGATGATCAGATCGCTCTTTATGCCCTTTGCAAATTCAGCCTTTTCCGTGTAGCTGCCTTTTGTCAGTACGTAGCGTGCATACTCTATTATTGGATCCTTGAGCTTGATTTTCATTTCGTGGTAGCTCACTAGGCTCTCAGTAACCACATAGTGCCGCTCGATTTGCCCTTGTAGAGCGTCCCCAAGCTTTATCTTTTCTAGATTTTTCTCAACGAACTGCAGCAGCAATTCCTCAAGCTTTACTTCGTTGATGTACTTCTCGGGACAGTGCAGATTAATCTTCTTGGTGCAGCGATAATAGACGTGGCGGTTGAAATCACCGCTCAGTAACTTCTTGAACTTCTCCTCGGCCGTCACCTCGCCGCCGCAGTTGCCGCATTTTAGCAAGCCGCGGTAAGCGAATTGCTTTGATCCCCATTTGCCCTTATTAACTCCTCGGAACTGCTGTACAAGCTCGAATAGTTCTTTGCTAACCAGTGGTTTATGTGAGCCTTTGAACCATTTGCCGGCTGGGTATTCAAACACGCCATAGTAGAAGGGGTTAGATAATATAAGGAATATTTGGCTTAGCGCGACGGGTTTGCCGGAACGATTGGTGAAGCCAATCTCATCCAGCCATTCTTTAAGCCGTCGGCCACTCCAACCGTCGTATCCGGCTTTGCGGTACATCTCAGTAATAATGTGTGCCCGTTCCGGATCAGGAATTATGTCTTTAACTCCCCCGAAGTGTCGGTTCATATACCCCAGCGGCGCAACACCCGGCCGCCAGCCCATATCGCACTTGGTTTTGATGCCCCGTAGGATATTTATACTCCGGTTGTCATTTTCGAGCTTGGCCTGTGAGCACAGAATCATGAGAAGGAACTTTTCGTTGGGATTGTTTGTAAATGTTTGCGAGTACGTTCGTATTTTAATCAGCTTGCCCGAATCCATTAGGTCAACAAGCGACCCCAGATCCCCTGCGTTCCTGCTCATGCGATCCGGTGCCCACGTCAGGCAGGCATTGTATTCATCATTCCTGAAGCCATTAAGCAGTTCATTAAATACCGGCCGCTGCCCGGATTGTTTTGCCGAATGGCTTTCTTGCAAGACCTTAGTAATCTTTAATCCTTCGCGTTCGGCCAGGTCTTTCATCTCTTTGAGCTGTGAATCAATCGACATCATTTGTCGTTCGTCCGATTCGCTCGACTTCCTGGCGTACAGGCAGTATTTGAGTTCTGGTACAGTTGCTTCCATGGCAAGGTACAAGGTACCGCAATAATGGACAAAGTCCAGCTGTAATTACACCTTAAATATAGATATAATGTGTCTCAATGGAAGAACTAGATAATATACGGACTATCCACGCAACTTTTTCTTATGGAGTCGTGTATATTTATTCAATACCGGGCGATCAACACAAGGGTCGCCTTAAAATCGGGGGTGCAACCCTAACCACAGAGAACCCCACACAGCAAGCTATTAACGCAGCAGCTCATGAACGCATAAAACAACAAACAACAACAGCAGACGTACCGTATAAGCTCGAGCACGCAGAGTTAACAGTAACCAATAACGGAACTTATTTTTCCGACTACGACGTCCACGAAATTCTTAAACGTTCTGGCTATAAGCGCAAAGCTGAAAACACCAAAAATGCTCATTCGGAATGGTTTGAAGTCAGTCTAGAAATTGCCAAGAACGCGATTCAAGCTGCTAAAGAAGGACGTCTAGCCCTTACGACTATTGAAAAAACAGGTGCAACTGCCCAAGAGTTTCCATTTCGTCCAAACCAGCGTGACGCTATAGATAAAACAACGAAGGCCATCAAGCAAAATCGTAAACATTTTCTTTGGAATGCAAAGATGCGCTTTGGCAAAACTTCCGCAGCTATGCAGGTTGCTAAAGAAAATGATATGAAAAAGATTCTTATCGTTACTCATCGCCCAAGCGTTAGTGTAGATTGGTACGATGACTTTAATAGAGTCTTTGCAGGCACGCAATACGAGTATTCGTCAAAAACTAAAGGACAGCAAATAAGCTCGCTCGTAAAGGGGGATAAGCCTTTCATTTACTTTGCATCACTACAAGATTTGCGACTGTCTAAGCGAGTCGTGGAAGACGAAGCTTCACAATCTCATGCCAGAGGATTTGATAAAAATGATGAAGTCTTTGATACGACCTGGGACATGCTTATCGTAGACGAAGCCCATGAAGGCACCCAAAGTAACTTAGGGGATGCTACATTTGCAAAGATTCCTGTTAACTTCACACTTCAACTTTCCGGCACACCATTTAATATCCTGCATAAACATGAAGAAAATGAAATCTATACCTGGGATTATGTTATGGAGCAGGAAGAAAAGCTACATTGGGACGAGCGTCACCAAGGCGTTCCTAACCCGTATGCTGAACTTCCAGCTCTTAGTATGTTCACTTACGACATAGATAAGTTCGCCAGTCATATCGGCAGCTTTGGCGAAAGCTTTCATGACGCGCTGGACGGCGCATTTAAGTTCCATGAGTTTTTCCGCGTACGTATAGATGACGACGGCAATGAAACTGCAGAATTTGTGCATGAGCAGATGGTCAAAAAGTTTCTAGACTTGTTGGTCGATAACACTATTCATACAAAATTTCCTTATTCCACTGAGGAGTATCGAAACCACAACAAGCACTCGCTCTGGTTATTGCCTAATCGTGTCAAAGTCATTGAAGCTATGGAGAAGCTGCTCAAAGACCATTGGATATTTGGATCAAGTCAATTTGGCATTGTGAACATCTCTGGCAATAATCGTGATGACGAAGAAGATAAGGATGCAAAAGACCGAGTAACTAGGGCTATCAAAAACCATGATTACACTATTACACTTACCGGCCAAAGATTAACTACGGGCGCATCTGTTCCTGAGTGGACGGCAGTATTTATGCTTTCCGATACAAGCAGCGCGACCACCTATTTGCAAACGGCTTTCCGTTGTCAAACACCTGCAAGGATTGACGGCAAACTTAAAACACAAGGCTATGTTTTTGATTTTGCCCCAGACCGCACTTTACGCCTCGTAGCAGAGGCTATTGAGCTTAACCATAAGTCTGGCAAAACAAACTCACCAGAACAAAAAGAAGCAATGAAGCAATTTCTAAACTTCTGCCCAATTTTGGCTGCCGAGGGTGGCACGATGAAACCGTATGATGTTGGCACCATGCTAGTCCAGCTTAAAAAAGCCATTATTGAACGTATTAGTCGTAACGGTTTTGATGATCCAAAACTGTACAATGATGAGCTACTGCAATTAGATGAGCTTGCTTTAGAAAAGTTTAACGAACTCAGAAGCATTGTTGGCTCTGCTTCCAGCGAACGAGTCAATGAGATACCCGTTAATGACTTGGGCATGAGTGAACTTGAAACCGCCAAAGCTGAAGAGGCTGAGCGGAAGAAGAAAAAGAAAGAACCACTCACTCCAGAACAAGAGGAAGCATTAAGGAAACTCAAAGAAGCTCGTGAACAAAAACAAAGTGCCATAAGCATACTTCGAGCTGTCAGCATTCGGATGCCGATGATGGTTTATGGAGCCAATGTATCTGTGCGCGAAGATATAACCTTGGCAAAATTTATTGACTTGGTTGATGATACCTCTTGGAAAGAATTTATGCCTGAAGGTCTTACCAAAAAGAAGTTCAGAGACTTTATTAAGTATTATGACGAAGAGGTGTTCCGAGGAGTCGCTCACAGCATACGGGCAAAGGCCTATGATTACGACGAGCTTCTTCCTACTGAACGTATTCAAGCTATTGCCGAGGTGTTCGCAACATTTAAAAACCCTGACAAGGAAACTGTTCTTACGCCGTGGAATGTCGTTAACCTACAACTAGCATCAACATTAGGTGGCAGTGATTTCAGATCATTTATTAAAGATAAGCCGGAGTGGAAAACAGCCGGTCCAGCAACACAAATATGGTCTCAGGAAGATACCAAAATACTAGAAATAAACTCAAAATCAGGGCTTTATCCATTACTTGCAGTGTATAACATTTACTCTCGCCAGCTTATTAAGCAAAAAAGGCCAGAGGACAAAATCCATAAGCATTTGTGGAATGAGGTTCTAGCAAAAAATATTTTTGTCATCTGTAAAACTCCTATGGCAAAGACAATTACAGAACGAACACTCGCTGGCTATTCAAAAGTATCAATGAATGTGGTTTATATAGAAGACTTAGTCAAGAAACTACGCCAAGAAGATACCTATAAGAGTTATACTTTAAGAGATGAGTTGCTTGATAAATTCAAAATTGTTGGTGGCGATATGAGGTTTTCTGCTGTAGTAGGTAACCCTCCATATCAAGTTAATACTGACACTAATTTTGCAGTACCTGTGTACCATTTATTTTTCAATGCAGCCAGAGATCTGAGCCCGGATTATATTAGCTTAATTCATCCCGCTAGATTCCTTTTCAATGCTGGTGCTACTCCGAAGGACTGGAATACACAGATGCTCAACGACAAGCATCTGTCAGTCCCCATGTATGAGGCCGACTCTCAGAAGATATTTTCAGGAGTGGATATTAAAGGCGGCGTATGTATAACATTTTGGGATAAGAACAATCCAAAGGGTGGTCTTGGCGGAACTTTTGTAGCATTCAAAGAACTACGCACAATTTTGGCTAAAACTAAGAGTGGCGGATTTGACCAAATTGTTGGATCGAGGGGCGGAACACGCGCTAAACGTTGGTTGGATAGTTTTGATAGATATCGTTCGTATTTTCCTTCAAGTGTATTTACGACTAATCCGGACTTGTTTTCCGAGTCTAAAGATCAACAACACCAAATAAAGCTTGTAGGACTGGTTAACAACAAACGTATTGAACGCTATGTAAGCAAAGATCTTGTGGATGATAAAGACATATTGAAGTGGAAAGTTTTCATTCCTAAGTCAAATGGCACAGGTGCAATTGGCGAGATATTAAGCACACCCCTTACGGGGGAACCCCTTACGGGGTGCACTGAGTCATTCATCCAAATTGGCTCTTTTGACAGTAAGGTTGAAGCAACAAACTGCATGAATTATATTAAGACCAAGTTCTGCCGTGTTATGTTGGGGACACTTAAAGTTACACAGGATAATCCAAAGAGCACTTGGAAGAATGTGCCTTTACAGGATTTTACAGATAGGTCTGACATCAACTGGTCACAATCAATTGGAAATATAGATAATCAGCTGTATGCAAAATATGGGCTTAATGAAGAAGAGGTGGCCTTCATCGAGACTCGCGTCAAAGCCATGGAGTAGCCCATGGTGCCACGTACAGACATCGATATATTAGAAAACACTCTTCGCCGCAAAGGCGACTTGTTAGATGTTTTGCTAATAGATCGTACAACTGACAAGAATCTTCTATGGGGCACCGATTCTTATGCTAGTAAAGGTAAGGTATTCGAGTCAAAAAGCCGAATACAGCCGGACTTGGTCACTGGTGTTTATGGCAAGCTTATCCAGCCTCGTGCCGCTAAAAGCCGCGAGGAGCAACTTCGTCGTACGAAAGAAAAAGCTGAAGTGTTCACGCCGCTCCGCATTGTACATGAGATAAATAGCATAGTTGATAGGGCGGCTGGCGAAAATGTCATAAGTGGGCACACCTGGCAAGATTACGTCGCAGAACTCAGACTAGAAATAGCTTGCGGTGAAGCACCTTTTATTGTGAGTCGCTATAATCCAGTAGCGCACGGAGCAATAATCAAACTCGAAAATCGTGTAGGGTTTTTAGATCACAAATTACGCGTGGTATCACACTACTGTGATAAGCCTAAGGAATGGCTGCGATGGGCAAAGATTGCTTACCGGAGTTCATATGGGTATGAGTGGCAGGGCGATAACCTGCTAATAGCTCGAGAAAACCTACTTTATACGCTCATAGACTATTACAAAGATAAGTTCGGCCGCCGACCTTCACTGACTGTGCAGCTAGAATTTGCAGAAATCATCAGCTGGAACATCTGGCAGATGGATGGCGTGAAATATGTTGTACCTATGAGCTGCAAGCATGTAAACAAGCTTATACCCGGTGAACTAACCTTATTTGGTGAAACGCCAGACACCGTTGAAAAGGATGAATGCGAGGGCTGTAAACTTAACCGACCGACAAAACATAACGGTCGTTATGCCAAGGTTATGGATTGGGCAAACAACAAAAGCCTTCGATTCGTAGATATAATAGGCTAGACAAATGAACATTTACCTAGATATTGACGGCGTACTGTTAGCCAATGAAACTCATGCTTCAGCTGGCGCAGATGAATTCATCCGAGCCTTATTAAGTAGGTACCCGGAGAGTACTTACTGGCTAACTACTCATTGCTGGCATGGCGAAAATAGGTGCATTAAAATTCTTACTCCTGCTTTACATCCAGAAACCATGGCTTTTCTACCTAAAATTAAGCCAACCGAGTGGGGCGAACTGAAAACGGATGCCATTGATTTTAGCCAGCCATTTCTATGGTTCGATGACGATCTCCTGTCGGATGAAGCCAAAGTTCTAGAGCAACACAATGCTATTGATAACCCCAGCTCGACATAAGCGTCTCCTCGTTTGAGCTGTATATCAGGGCGTTA
>CAYVOS010000040.1:0-8024 GCA_964453515.1 uncultured Candidatus Saccharibacteria bacterium
TTACAAGAGAAATTCTAGCGTGCTTTACTTTATGACGCTAATTCGTGATTCGGGTAAATGGATATTGACAAAATGCAATTTTGCGCTCCAGTATGTTTGGATTTATTCCATTTTATAATGAGAATTCATCCCAGGTGGAATTTTAGGGTGTTTTAGGCTACATGTTTTTCATGCAGGACTGCATCTATTCGCGGTCTATCAAAGCCAATGATAATGGTGCCGTCAACATCAATAACTGGGATACCGGTCTGCCCTGATTTATTGACTGCTTCCTGGGCAAAGGCCGGGTCCTCCTCGACATTTTTTTCCTGGTACTGTATACCCTTTTTATCCAGGTATTCTTTGGTGGCTCGACAAAAGGCGCACCAGTCGGCACTATAGACAGTTATTGGGACGGTGTTCATACCTAAAAGTATACTATGTATAGTAACTTCCGTGCAATACGGATTTTCGGCGAGATACCATTCGCTTTTATTTTCAAGTCTTGAAAATATAGTTCAGCGTTCTTATAATCCTCCGAAGTATGAAAAACACAGTCGCACACTCGGCAACGGGTATTAATAAAACAAACAATTCACAAACCATAAGCACCGCACAACTTGATCAAAGTTATTTAGGTATCGGGTTCCGGATAATCCTACCAGTTGTGCTGATGGTGATCGTCGGTGCAATTGGCGACTCCATCCTTCGGACGAAGCCATGGATGACACTCATCGGATTAGTCATTGGCTTTGTGCTCGCAAGCATGCTCGTCAAGCGCCAGGGCCCCGACGCGGGGATAGCCGTCAAGAAATAGTGCATGATACCCCTTGTATACCAGAGGTGATATCTGGTATACTCAGGCTTAATGGCAGAAACTTCCGTAGCGTCTAAGAAGACGCGGAATACCAAAAGTGCTAAAGATACGTCAACGGACGGCATAGTAAAAGAATCATCAAATCAGCGAAATGTTTTTGTAAGCATGGCGTTAACTATGAGTTGGCAACTGGCGCTGGTGGTACTCATCCCGATTTTTGTCGGTGCAAAGTTGGATAGAAGTGTTGGATCGGGCAATACCTATACGTTCATTGGACTGGGGGTTGCGCTTATTGGTTCGATCGCAGTAATGTGGCGGGCAATGCAAACTGCAAAAAGCCTGCCGGTACCTAAACTGACAGACGCACAGAAGCGAGCGATCAAGAAGTCGTACGAAGAGGAGGACAAAGACGAATGAATATTTTACGTATGTTTGCTGATAGCGGTCCGGTGGTACATGTAGCGCCCGGTACAGATTTTACGATCGCAGGTTTCCCGGTTACAAACTCTATGGTGCTTGGCTGGGTGGTAACGTTGCTAATGGCTGTTGGACTGGTGATGATCGCTAAGCGCGTGACGGTCAAGCCAAAGGGCGGCCTTACGCAGTACGTCGAAGCACTCGTGACGTTTGTAGTAGATCTCGTCGAAGGCGCGTTTACCGACAAAGAAGCGGGACGGAAATACGTTCCGTTTTTCGTGACGCTATTCTTTTTCATTCTTCTCAACAACTGGTCAGAATTAATTCCGGGAGTTGGTGACGGCTTCACTGTACATGGGCATCCCCTTCTCCGGCCGATGACTAGCGACTTGAACCTGACGATTGTGATGGGACTTATCACGATGATCCTCGTCTACGTATGGTCGATCCGCGAAGTCGGAGGATTTAGGAATTACGTCAGGCATTTCTTTATTGGTAGTCCGCTCAACCCGCTGTATTTTGTCATCGGTCTCATTGAAATGATCACCGACTTGACCCGTGCATTTTCACTGGCGCTTCGACTTTTCCTTAACATGGCGATTGGTGAAATCGTGATCGCTGTATTTGCCTACCTTGGCGGCTTGCTGGCACCCGCCAGCGTGCTGGCTCCTATTACGGCGTTGCCATTTACCCTGCTCGAACTCGGCGTGGGCGCGCTGCAGGCATATATTTTCGTTATCCTCGCGGTTAATTATCTGGCCATCACCGTCAATAGCGCGCATAGCCATGATAACTTGACCGAAGACGGTTCACCTGAAACAATAGGGGCGGTTGCCGTCCAGGGGGCCAAAGTATAAAAGATTTGTCGCGGTCAAATAGAGCGATCTTCTGGCCATAGAAGATACCTCAATTTTGACCGTGATGACAGTAATAAACGGTAAGTAATTAAAGGAGAAATATTACATGTTACCAGTATCAACAATACTCGCAGCTTCGACTACTTCGGCGCAATCAATTGCGCACGGTATCATGATCGGCGGCGGGTTCATCGGCCCAACTATCGGTATTGGTTTGGTTGGTGCAAATTACCTGGCTGCTGTCGGGCGCAACCCGGAAGCTTCTAAGTTTCTTGGCCAGGCTTTAGTATTCGTCGGCCTTATTGAGGTTTACGGATTGCTCGCCTTCGCCTCAACCTTCTTCGTGAAATAAGCGGATCTTAAAGCGCATACTAATTTGGAACGTATATAAATGATTAATGGACTAACACAATTTGCAGACAGCTCGTCAGGGCTCGGGGCGCTGGGAATCGATGGCAAAGCCCTGATTATCCAGCTCATCACCTTCGTGCTGGCTTTCTTGGTGTTGCAGCATTGGGCGTTCAAACCTATCGTGAAAATGATGGAACGCCGGCGCGAGACCATTGAACAAGGCGTACAACTGGGTGAAAAGATGCAGAAGGAACAAGCCGAATTGGAAGAAAAGGTTGCGAAAGCCCTCCACGAAGCTCGTTCGAAAGCAGATGACATCATAGCTGGTGCAAACACACAGGCGCGTCAGACGATTGCTGAAGCTGAAGATAAGGCGACCGAAAAGGCGGACAGCATCATTGCATCTGCACAGGACCGGATTGCACAAGATACTGCTCGGGCGCGCAAGCAGCTTGAGCATGAAGTAGTTAGCCTTATTTCCGAAGCAACTGAAGCAATCATCGATGAAAAAGTCGACGCGAAAAAAGATGCTGTCTTAATCGACAGAGCGCTTAAAGGACAACGGGAAGTATGAAAGAACCTACGCACCAGGTAGCAAGAGTATTGGCAAAACGCACAACTACGACCGGATTTGATGAAAAAAAATTCGCGCAAGAAGTTGCTGCGTATCTGCTAGATACCGGTCGCACCGGCCAGCTTAATTCCCTGGCGCGTGACATGGTGAAGGAGCGGGTCTCAGATGGCATTGTCGAAGTGACCGCGGTCAGCGCACATGAGTTGACCGATGCGGTTCGCGCCGACATTCGCGCTCAAGTTGAGCGGCTGTACCCGAATGCAACCCAAGTTATCTTAAACGATCGTCAAGATGCGACTGTTGTCGGTGGGGTGCGCTTGGAATTTCCTGAACAGCTGCTTGACCTGAGCGTACGGAACAAACTGAACCGCTTCAAAGCATTAACTACTTGAGTATAGAAAGGACCGTTCAAGGTGAGTGGTGTATCAATAAAAGAACTTTCGGATGACATTCGAGCGGCCATAGCCGAACTGAAAAGTCGTCCTGAAATTGAAAAAGTCGGCGTGGTAACACGCGTCGGCGACGGTATCGCTTGGATTTATGGCTTGCGTGATGCCGGCTATTCGGAAATGATAGATATCGATGGTGTTAATGGTAAAAGCGTTACCGCTTTTGCTTTTAACCTCGGTGAAGATGAAGTCGGCACCGTATTGCTCGGTGAAGACGTTGAAGTTGTCGCTGGTGCGAAAGCCAGGCTTACCGGTAAGGTTTTGGAAGTCCCGGTTGGACCGGAACTCGTCGGCCGCGTTGTCGACCCGCTCGGTAACCCGCTTGATGGCGGTGAACCGATCAAAACTAAACAGGTGTCTCGTGTTGAACGACCGGCTCCCGGTGTGTTGGCTCGTAAGCATGTGCACGAACCGCTCATGACCGGGTTGACCGCAATTGATGCGATGGTGCCGATTGGTCGTGGCCAGCGTGAGTTGATTATTGGTGACCGTCAGACCGGTAAGACTGCAATTGCAGTCGATACCATGATTAACCAGTTTCGCCAGAAAACCGGCGTTATTAACATTTACGTTGCGATCGGCCAGAAGTTAAGCAAAGTAGCAACACTTGTAGAGCGCCTGAAGCGCGAAGGCGTCATGGATCAGACAATTGTCGTAGCTACCAGCCCGGCAGATCCAGCGGCGATGCTGTACTTGGCTCCCTACGCCGGTGCAGCCATGGGTGAATATTTCCGTGACAACAAGCAGCATGCGCTGATTATTTACGATGACTTGTCTAAGCACGCAGTTGCATATCGCCAGATGTCACTACTATTGCGTCGTCCACCGGGACGTGAAGCGTATCCGGGCGACGTCTTCTATCTGCACTCACGTCTATTGGAGCGAGCCGCCAAGCTCAGCGACGAGCTGGGTGCCGGTTCTTTGACTGCCCTGCCAATCATCGAAACGCAGGCCGGAGACATTAGTGCATATATTCCAACCAACGTTATTTCTATCACTGATGGTCAGATCTTTGTGGAGACAAACCTGTTCTACCAAGGTATCCGTCCGGCTATTTCAGTTGGTCTGTCAGTATCCCGTGTTGGTGGTGACGCCCAGACGAAAGCTGTCAAGAGTGTGGCAGGTACACTTCGACTTGACTTGGCCCAGTTCCGCGAGTTGGCATCATTCAGTCAATTTTCGACTGATCTTGATCCGGAAACGCGTCAACGTATCGAGCGGGGCCAGCGCCTGACCGAGCTGTTGAAGCAGCCTCAATACAGTCCGAAATCTGTCTGGGAAATGTACTCGATGCTGCTAGCAGCAACTCAGGGATGCTTTGATAAGGTGCCACTCGAAAAGATTGGTGCAGCTGAAGACGCGTTGCTCCAGGAACTGAAGACCAAGCACGCTACATTGACTGAAGAACTGAATACCGGTGCAAAGCCTACAGTCGAGCAAGTGGCAACTGTGGTGAAAGTCGCTGAATCCGTTGCGGACGGGTATGCGTTAGAAGATAAAGCTGCAAAGGCGGAGGAGTAAGGTAAAGCTACAGTGGCTAGTCTCATCACCCTAAAGCGCCGTATAGGCTCAATCAAGAATACACGCCAAATCACTAAGGCGATGCAACTGGTTAGTGCCAGTAAATTGCGCAAAGCACAAGAGCAAGCACAGGCCAGCCGGGATTACCGGATTGCCGCCTATACCCTGCTCGCGAGATTGAATCAGATTCACGAAGTCGATCAACAGCCGCTCTTTAAGAAGCGACCGGTTAAGTCCAAGTTGTATATCGTGGTGACGAGCAACAGCGGTTTGGCTGGGGCATACAACGCTAACGTCCTGAAAAGGCTGGCACAAGCTGCTCGCCAAGATAAGGCGGCGAACATTGCCACAAAGGTCCTTACAATCGGTAATAAAGGCAGTCAGTTTGTCCGCCGATTGAAGGATGTTGAACTGCTCGCGCACTACCCTGCTTTTGGCGACGAGCCGACTGAAAATGATATTCGTCCGGTGCTCAATTTCATAGTGGAAGAGTATAAAGATGAACATGTTGACGAAGTGCATTTACTCTACACTGAGTTCCGTTCGACTATCTCTCAACTTGCAACCGATTTGCCGCTATTGCCTGCGCAATTGGACGGTGATGCGCTTACTGAAGTAGCAAAACAGCAGGATGTCGGGCTCATGAATTTTGAACCTGATGTCGAGACGGTCGTGCACAACATTGCATCACGCCTGATTGAATTGCAGATTTGGCAGGCAATCCTGGAAAGTCTCGCGAGTGAGCATTCAATGCGCATGCTTGCTATGAAGAACGCTACCGACAACGCAAATGATCTGATTCAAGATTACACCCTGGAGTACAACACCGCTCGCCAGGCGGCGATTACACAGGAATTAGCAGAAATTACAGGCGGAGCGGAGGCAATGAATGTGTAGCTTGAAAGATACTGCGTTGAGACAATTGACGAAAGAACAAGGAGAATAATGATGGCAGTAGATACGAAAGAAAAAACGGGCACCGGTACCATTAGTCAGATCGTTGGCGTGGTGGTAGACGTTGAGTTTACGGCTGACAGCTTGCCTAGGATTTATAACGCACTGGAAGTAGAACTGGAAGGTAAAAAGCTAATTCTTGAAGTCGCGCAGCACTTGAGCGAATCAAGCGTTCGTGCAGTAGCACTGGGTATTACTGACGGCTTGCAGCGTGGGGCGACGGTAGTAGATACCGGCGCGCCAATTTCCGTGCCAGTTGGTGAAGCGACCCTGGGTCGTATGTTTAACGTCGTCGGTGAACCGATTGATAATAAAGGCGGCGATTTTAAAGACAAGGCGCCAATTCACAAAACTCCGCCGCCACTGATAGATCAGTCGGGTAAGACTGAGATTCTGGAAACTGGTATTAAGGTTATTGACTTGATTTGTCCAATCACCAAAGGTGGTAAGGTTGGTTTGTTCGGTGGTGCTGGTGTTGGCAAGACTGTTCTGATTCAGGAACTAATCAACAATATCGCGAAATTCCACAGCGGTTACTCGGTTTTCGCTGGCGTTGGCGAGCGTACCCGTGAAGGTAACGATCTCTACGGTGAAATGACTGAATCGGGTGTTATTAAGAACACCAGTCTGGTCTTCGGCCAGATGAATGAACCGCCGGGAGCCCGTTTGCGTGTTGGTTTGTCAGGCCTGACTATTGCCGAAGGTTTCCGTGACCAAGGTAAAGACACCCTGCTCTTCATAGACAACATCTTCCGGTTCACCCAAGCTGGTTCAGAAGTATCCGCACTGCTCGGCCGATTGCCGTCAGCGGTAGGCTACCAGCCAAACCTGCAACAGGAAATGGGTGCATTGCAGGAGCGTATTACCTCAACCCGCGAAGGTTCCATTACCTCTGTGCAGGCAGTGTACGTTCCTGCTGACGACTTAACTGACCCGGCACCAGCAACAACCTTTGCTCACCTTGACTCGACTATCGTATTGAATCGTGCCTTAACGGAAATTGGTATTTACCCGGCCGTTGACCCGCTCGACTCGAGCAGTACGATTCTTGATCCGGAAATTGTTGGCGAGGAGCACTACACCGTTGCCCGTGAAGTACAGCGAATCCTGCAGCGCTACAAGGATCTCCAGGACATCATTGCGATTCTTGGTATGGAAGAGCTTTCAGACGAAGACAAGCAAACCGTTAACCGAGCTCGCCGTATCCAGCGTTTCCTAAGCCAGCCATTTTTCGTGGCTGAGCAGTTTACCGGAAACCCCGGTCAGTACGTGAGTCTTAAGGAAACGATCGCATCATTCCGAGAAATCCTTGACGGCAAGCACGATGACAAGTCTGAAAGCGCCTTCTACCTGAAAGGTAGTATTAGTGATGTAATTGGTAAGAGCGATAGGAAATCTGAAGAAATCAAGGAAAAGAAGTCCAAGTGATCCATTTACAGCTAGTAACACTCACCGGTACGAAGTTTGATGACGACGTCTATGAAGTAGTCCTACCGACACTTGACGGTGAAATTGGGGTTCTGCCCGGTCATATGCCGCTCATCAGTGTGGCGACCAATGGCGTAATATCCGTTCGCAGGCAGCCGAACGACCCTGACTGGTCACGCGAGTTCTTCGCGACCAGCGGTGGTGTGATTGAAGTTACCGGCGATTCACTACGGGTGCTTGTTGATGAAGCTGACCATGCTGATGAAATTAATGAGGCCAAAGCAGAGGCCGCGCACCAGCTTGCCCAGCAGCTCAAGGCTGAAGCTAAAGATGAAGTAAGCTTGGAGCACGCCCAAACGCTCGTTGATCGAAGCGCTGTCAGGCTGCAAGTGGCTCAGCTTCGTCGTCGCCATGAAGGAAGACGTCGATAAAAGCCTGAATTGAATTGGCAGGGTGCAGTTTGGCAATAGCCTGCGCCTCTTTTTGCTGTGTTTGGCCAAGCATGGCTGCGCATCCAAGGCGTATGATGTCGGGACTTTGATCGCTGTCCAATTGCAATTGCGCGATTGCCTGGCGATTTTGTCGTGATAATTCCAGTGTAATTGCCGTGACGACCAATTTATGAGCGTGCTGCAGAGCACTAACGAAGGTCTCTCCAAATAGCTGTTCGAGCAGTA
>CAYVOS010000041.1:0-7760 GCA_964453515.1 uncultured Candidatus Saccharibacteria bacterium
TGTTACTAATGGATCCTAGAGTACGTTCATTTGTATTGACTCGATGTTCATTGCAAACAGTCAGCACATCAACTACTAAGTACAAGGATTCATGTGTTATGTCTCGAAATCAAACGTTTCATTCAAGCCGATTTGGCCAGAACAGAAAATCATATAACAATCGTCCGCAAAGCAGGGGCCGTCAACCAAAAAAGGCCTATATTCATCCGTCTAAGTTTATCCAAAACGCTAAGTCTCGTGAAGAGGAAGTATATGTCCCAATGCACAGCTTTGCGGATTTTGAACTAGATGCACTCCTTAAAAGCAACTTAATGATCATGAAGTTCAGTGATCCGTCTCCGATTCAGGACCAGGCTATACCGCACGGCTTATCGGGCAAAGATATCGTTGGCATTGCTAACACCGGTACCGGAAAAACTGCCGCCTTTGTGTTGCCAGTGCTCCACCGGCTCATATCAGAACCTTATAGTAAGGCAATTATCTTAGCACCCACCCGTGAACTTGCTGAACAAATCGAACAGGATTGCCGCAAGATCGGCAAAGGAAGCGGCCTCCATGGTGCCCTGTTAATTGGCGGTACTTCTATGGGGCCACAGCTAGGTGACCTTCGAAGCAACCCTCGCATCATTATTGGCACCCCCGGTCGAGTTAAGGACCATATTGAACGTGGCTCCCTAAAATTAGACGACTGCAACATCGTCGTGCTCGATGAAGTTGACCGCATGCTCGATATGGGCTTTGTCAATGACATTACCGATATCCTGAGCCGTACAGTCACGGATCGACAGAGCTTTTACTTTTCTGCGACATTGGATACGCGAGTGCGAGGCATTATCGAAAGTTTCTCTAACGACCCGGTATACATTTCCATAAAGTCGGGCGAAACAAGTGAAAACGTTGATCAGAACATCGTAAAGTTCTCAGATAAAGAAAACAAGATAAGCAAGTTGCATGACATCCTCATCAATGGTGGCACGACAAAAACTATTGTCTTCGATGATACACAACGTAGCGTAGAAAAATTATCTAACGAACTTGCTGCTCGCGGCTTTATGGCTGACTCAATTCATGGCGGAAAGTCTCAGGCTCAACGACAACGGGTGCTTAAAAGGTTCAAGAGTAGTGAGGTTACCGTGTTAGTCGCAACCGACGTCGCGGCCCGTGGTCTTGATGTACCAGACATCTCCCACGTCATCAACTATTCTTTGCCACAATCGTATGAAGACTACGTCCACCGTATTGGCCGGACGGGGCGTGCAGGTAAAGTCGGCTACGCGCTGACATTCGTAGAGAACTAGCGTCATTGCTCCTCAAGTATTCACTTCACGAGTAGGTGCATGAATACCGAATACCAGGAGACGGTTAGGGGGCACCCCCCCTCATATCTTAGATTATGCCAATTATTTATCGGTGGAGTTCGCAGAAAAAGTCGTAACAGATACCGAAAGCGGAGGATGTATTGCAAACCCCCTTGCGGTGGGGTAGGTAATAAGTGGCACATTTGAAACAGAGATGATCAAGAAGACAGAAGGTAAGAAATGGCTTCATCTTGCACATGAGTATAGTTTTTAGCCATATCAAAATACTTCAAGCCATACCTAGCGCACTCAGATTTAATGGTCACACTCCGGGCCATCACTTTTTCGGCTAGATCTGCTACATCCTTCTTGGATTTATCCTTGGGCCAATTGAAAAAGCCCCCATACCCAATAATCGTGTCAAGGGATGCCTCCGAAAGCCCGAGAAAACACGAACATATATCATACCATTTGGACAGTTCGTGAACGTGACGAGGTAGAATAACTTCACCTTCTATTACGCTGTCCTGGCTTCGTTCATTGACAGCCTCTAGCAGTTCTTTAAGGGTCGGGAAGAACTCTTCTCCTTTTTCAATAATACCGGCGCCTGAAAATCTATACAATTGCTTAACCTGGTCAAGTTTATATAAGTAGTCGCAAGAAAATGAAGTCATTGGATGTCGCTCAATTAATTTTTGCGTTAGTATGCTTTTCCCTGTTCTGGGAGAGCCACCAATCAAATAAAACATGTAAGTATAATACCTGATTACTGTTAATACCCCCAAATTTCAGACAACCTTGTGAAAGCTAAATAGCCAATAGCCCTTGCTGTTTAATTGTGCATTGTTTAGGGGACCATCTTCAAGCTTAAGTGGATATGCCAGTGATTGTAGCAATACAGCTGTAAGTGAATAGCTTCAATTAACTCACCAACCGAAGTAAAGCGTTCAGGATTACCAAAGTCAATCTTAAAGCCAAAGCAAAAGCTTTCCTGTTAGCCATTCTGTCAAGGGGATGCTTTGGTCGAGTAGCTTAAGCTAACCATAGCCACCAGCCATCCATAAGACGAAGGTCTGGAGATGCGCTCATCTAAGAAAAAACAGGTTGTCCGGAAAAGTGGGAGCTTGACAGTACGCCTTGTTCGACAACATATAATTTGCTTGATTCCAGAGAATTGTTCTGCTCAGTATCAATAAGACAAGTGGCGCTCGATAAAAGGATTGCTAAAATACACCAAACACTAAAAGCGCGAGCACAATAATGATAATAACAATCGTAAGAGATTTATACGTATCCATCGATGACTTCATGCTTATGATTATACTCGTATGATTGTCAAATACAGCTCAGTGGCTTCCTCTAATAAAGACGTTTTATATTATTCAGTCAATACTATAGACTTTAGTTAAGCTATGACAGCTGCAAGACAAACATACAATCCAAATAGTTTGCCTTATATACAGCTCGTAGAAGCTGGTATTGCTCAGTTTGCCCGCATGCTCCGTGACGACATGCATAAAGAGCATCCCTACGTACGAGAAGCTGTCGAAACATATCTCTCAATTCTTGAAGCCGGTGGTAAGCGCATAAGAGGATCGCTAGTCATATGTGGTTACGAGATGCACGGGGGACGCAATAGGGGACTCATCACCCTTACGTCCGGAATCATTGAAAGTCTGCATGCTTATTTGCTGGTGATTGATGATATCGCCGACAAAGCGAGCACTAGACGAGGTACCCCTACCGCTCACTACGCTATGGGAGCTTTTATTAGAAAACACCACGCTTCCACAAGAGTACATCAAACGGCAACCGATATGGTCATCTCAGGCGCATTAACAGCACAACATAAAGCACAGGCGATTATGGCAGGTTTGGATGTTGACGTAACACGAAAACTACGCACTCTGCAAGTCATCAACGAACATCTCGAGAGGACTGGCTTAGGCCAGATCCTCGACATAGCGTCTACCATCGGCATACCATTAAATGCGACCTCGGTCAAATCTATCGCACTTTCCAAGACCGCATACTACACATTCCAGATGCCACTAGAGGTTGGCGCGATTCTGGCGGGAGCACCAGAATCATCAATCCAGACGCTCAAGAAGTATGCCTTACATGCTGGGCTCGCCTTTCAGCTACAAGATGACATCATGGGTGTTTTCGGGGACGAGAAAAAAATGGGCAAGTCTGCTAAAAGCGACATCGTAGAAGGAAAACAGACATTGCTTTTGGCGTACGCATTGGAAAGAGCGTCTAAAGTTCAGCTCAGTACGCTTAAAAGGTCACTGGGTAACACGAGGTTATCTGATAAAGACTTTGAAGCATGCCAAGATATCATGGTCAGAACTGGTGCCCTTGATAAAATTGGCCGCCTAGCGAATGAAGAAGTTGCACTTGCTCACGAAATACTCGATAACGCCCCCTCAGCCTGGCCACCACAGAACGTTGAACACCTCCGATGTTTAGCGTCGTTTGCAGCTGATAGAGATTTTTAATGCATTTTTTAGAAAAAGTATTTCTTTTATTTGTGCTAATTTGGTTACATTGAGCTGCCTCATACTTAATGTATTGAGGAGAGCACTCATACTCAAGACCCCGAAGTTTTACCTCTAGGATATCGAACGCAGCAATAATGTCAAAGCACCTAGCCCAAGAGACATACTCCTGATCATTCGCCGCACAATATACTTGATCCTTGAAAAGCTAAGGGCTGCATCACGCTCAGCAAGTTAATTTGGTTACAGTCTATACTCATATCGTTCAGATACTATACATTTGTAACACTTATGGTGTATAGAGTATATGAGCGAATACGCGAAACTACCCCCCAACTACAACGAAGTTTTTAATGAACTAATGGGCCCGGACGAACTTGTCGAACCCAGCATAGATGAATGTATAAGAGATGCCAGAGACACCGCGTGGGACATAGCTCCCGCACTAACCAACAGAATGGCAGAGCTGAGTACTTCACCCTACGGGCAAACTTTCTATGATGTACCGCAAAGCGAAGGCTCAATCCGCATAGCAATAGCTCCTCCCGAGACTATGCTCGATACTCTGCGCGGCCAGAAGTGGCGCATCGTTATAAATGTGAAGCTACATGTTTACAAAGGTGGCATACCAAAAGAGCAGTGGGATATCATGGATATACTTGTGAAACCCGATGGTCTTCGACTAGCCGTAAAGCACGCCAGACTTTTGTATGTCGTCGGGTATGGTGAAACCGGTCCGCCGCCAGGGATACCCCCGCGCATCGTTCGTGACCCGTCTTTCAGATACTCACTCAGCGAGTCCGAGGGATATAGAATAAAGCTTCCTGATACACCGTTTGAAATGGGGTTGGAACGTTTGCAGCACTACCAAAACTTCACACACACCGCAGGCACAGCACTCGATGTGTTTTCGAGATTATCAAAAGTTACCAGAGTCGAGGCAGTCCCCAATTTAGAACAAAATGGTGAACTATGAAAGACCTTTGCAAAAATAACTTGCTATTGTATATAATGTAAATACACCAATCAAAAACAAAAAAGTTTAAACAAAAACAGTCAACATATGCGAGCAAGCACTACGTATACGCCCACACGGTCATCCACCAGATACTTTCCCCCACCACCGCCCAAAAAACGGTATAAAGGAAAAATGCTATCCGGTCTAATCCTTATACTTGCGGTCGCAGCTCTCGTGATCCACTTTAGAACCGGCAATGTATCGGCAGCTTCATCGGTTATTCACTCCGGTCTCGCCAATTACTGCCTTGACGTCCACGATAGCGGTACGGCAAATGGCACGAGAGTGGATAACTACACCTGCAACAACACGGGCGCGCAGTCATGGACGGTCACATACGACAAGATCCAGCACAGTAGCGCCATGTGCCTGAGCGTACAAGGCAACCGAACGACTCCTGGGAGTACGGTCGTTATCAACAGATGCAGCGACGGCCCTGGCCAAGTATGGCTGAGAGATCAAAATGGTTATGAGAACCCGAACAGTGGCCTCTGCCTAGCCCTACCAACAAGTAAGGGCGCGGAGCCGGTTACTATAGCTACCTGTACATTACCAAGCACAGTAGCAGAGAAGTGGACACCCTCACCTCAAGCAACACAGAGCAGTTCATGCCAACAGCTAAGCAAGGGTCAAACAATTGCCTGCAATGCAGCAAGGGAATGGAATACTTGGGAGTCAGAGCCAACCAACCATGAAACACTGCTTACTAACTACACTGACGGCGCACCGTACGAAGAATGGTGCGCAGACTTCATCAGCTACGTCTACAAACAAGCAGGCTATCCATTTACCCAAGGCGAAGCCAATGGCTGGGACGAGAGCAATGCAAATAAAATTCAGTATATGGGCTTTACGATGCACGACCCCAGCAACTACACGCCACAGCCCGGTGACGTCGCCTATTTTGATTACAGCGGCGGTCATGTAGAAATTGTCGTCAGCGGCGGCAAACACCCAACCTTTATCTATGGCAACTCCGGTACGATCGACCCCACTACCGGCAATGGTCAAATGGAAACAAACACCATGCTGAGTGACGGGCAGCTGGGGAATCTCGAATACTATTTATCACCCAACTAGCCGTGCTTTTGCTGTCTGAGAAGCAGTACTTCGTTCCTGACCGCCCGGTTGACGTTGCGCATATCACAAGGCTGTAATTTTTTCTACCTTAGCTGCACATAGTGTCATTGCGTATCGAGCCATAAACTCCACCGTGCTATAATCGCCGCATGCAGGAAAGCCCAACCTTCGCCGCCATCTTTGACATGGACGGCGTACTCATAGACTCGGTTGTGCTGAACTGGCATGCCTATAACCAAGTACTTGAGCGTCAGTACGGTTTCCGCGTTTTAGACGAAGAAATTAGCAACTATGTTGGCCGCACACTCTTGGATCAAATTTCGCTTCTAAACAATCATTATCACGTCAAGATAGACGACAAACAGTTCATTCATGACACAGATATAGTCAAGAAACAGTTATTTGCGACCATTCAGCCTAAACCCGGTGTCATCACGCTCCTGCGATCGCTCATGAATGCCGGTATTCCACGAGCCGTTGGCACCAGCATGTCGCTAGAAACAACGAAGGCACGCCTGACAACTGCAGGATTATGGCAGTACTTTGACGCATTTGTAACCGAAGAAAACGTGCAGCATCATAAGCCACACCCGGATGTGTTTTTGCGCGCTGCAGAAAAACTACATATGGACTATGCTGACTGCGTAGTTTTCGAAGATGCACCGACGGGTATTGAGGCGGCAAGGAATGGAGGTATGAAATGCATCGCAGTTGTAACCCCAATCGTTGATCGACAAAAACTAGCAAAAGCAGATCGCATCGTTGACTCATTGACACAAGTAAACGTACCAAGCCTACGCTCACTTGTTTCATCCTGAACTGCGAGATCATAATTTGTCTCATAGTTGCTTACGCTTATAATCTATTAACATAATTGACAGAAAGGGAATATGCATATGATCCGAGACTTCAAGAACTTCATCCTTCGCGGCAACGTCGTCGACTTAGCGGTTGCCGTCGTGATTGGTGCTACATTCGGTGCAATCGTTACCGCTCTCGTTAAAGATTTCATCACACCGCTCATTGCCGCTATCGGCGGCAAACCAAATTTTAGCAATCTGTTTTTTACGGTTAATCACAGCAAATTTATGTACGGCGATTTTATTAACGCTGTCGCATCGTTTTTCATCATTGCGCTCGTTGTCTTCTTCTTTGTTGTCCAACCAATCAACCGACTAGTCTCACTCTCAAGGCGCGGGGAAGAGAAGGAGTCAGACAACCGGCCATGTCCGGAATGCCTGAGTACCATCCCAAAAGCAGCTACGCGCTGTGCGTTCTGTACGACGAAAGTTACTGCCGAGAAAATACAATCCTGAAGCTAATAAAAAAGCAGCCGATTAGGCTGCTTTCTCTCTATAAATACCGGATATCCTACGCTAAGGCACGCGGCATTTGGCCCATACCGACGAGTATCCACGTACGCTCATCAGTGTCGAACTTCAGGCGGTAATCGTTGATACCATCGTTCATGTCGAAAAGTTCAATGAGACGCTGACCCCTCTTCACGAGGTAGTGGAAGCCCGACTCGACAAATGTGTACTCGTTACCTTCAAATTCAATGCGGCGGGGAAATGCCTGCAACCGTTGGTTACCATTTTTGAAGTACATGCTTGTTACGGTTACTTCTTTGTTTACAGGTGTTCGCAGTGTGTTGTTCATTGTCCAAGCTCCATGCTTTAGGGTTTATAAAGAGAATCCGGTTAGTGTTTTTACTAATCAGCGAACGGCTTTAGGGAGTTTTACGACTTGGATAAAGAACAGCTACCGTTCTAAAAAGCTATGCTTGTGACTCCGATTGGTCGTTTTGCTTGAACAGGGACTTGCAGTGACGCTTAACTTTAGAGCCAGTGTGTTTACATCCCA
>CAYVOS010000042.1:0-7658 GCA_964453515.1 uncultured Candidatus Saccharibacteria bacterium
CCCTTAAACACCGTACCCTTGAATCCAGCATATTGTTTGGTTTCTTTGACGTAAGTCTTCAGTGCATCGACATCTCCGCCAAGCGTGCCATTAATACCGTGTTTTGAGATTAATATCCTACCTTGCACGTGCAGTTTCTCGCACAACGTACGTTGCCAAAGCCTGACCGCTTCCGGGTCACTGATTGGCGTAAATTTGTAGTAGAGAATAATTTTCTGCATAGACTATATTGTATCTTAGGATCGTTACGACCGGATGATCAAAATTAAAACGACAAAGTACGCAATTACGGCAACGATAGCGCCAAACGTTTTTAACATATTCGGATTGTTCTCTGCGGCTTCTACAGTTCGATCAATACCTTCCGCAAGGCGATCGGCTATCCGATCAGCCTGCCGACGCATCGTCTGCTTATTAAACACCTTTCGTTGCTGTGCACGCTCACTCTGCGAGCGTGAGCCCAGGTCATCTTGCATGGCAGTCAACGGAATCTGACGAAGTTGCGGGTCACGCTCAAATCGGAGCTGCTGCCTAAGTATTTCTTCCGCTACCACCCGTTCAATACGATGTCCTCGCAAAAAATCTGACATGATTCGACGCAAGCCTTCTTCATCTAAGCGCCCGGCTCGAAACATTTCCGAAATCGATACGCCGTCTACATGTACCGAGTCAGCCACTTCCAACAGCTCTTCAAGCTTCATGGTGGTATTACTTTCGAACTTACCGTCGATAATCGCCTGGACGTGTTCACTTACTTCAGCTTTCGGTTTTGAGGTTCGTATCTCGGGATGTGCAGGCTCTTCACGGTTTTTACGCTCCAGCTCTTCGGCGCGCCGCGTCTTTTGTTCGGCCAACTCCTGAAGTTGCTCGGCCGGTGACAATACTTTTTCTGCCGTTACCGCCCCCTGCTCTGAAGCTGGCTTTTCTGCAGGCCTAGACATATCTGACGATTTGAGTGGCGGCAGAATATCGTGCTCGGCCTCTGTCGTCCCCGGTTGCCTAATCTCAGGTTCTGTATAAAAATGTCTCGGTCTAATCTCAAGACGCGGCAGATCCTGGAGTTCAGGCATTTCCTGTGTATACGGCGACACCGCTTCAGTCTTCTGCGACGCAGATTTGTGCATCACAGGCTCTGGAATTATGGCGACTTCTTCAGCCTTTGGTATTAAATCTTCTACATTGACTTGTTTCACTGGTTTCTGATCTTGTTCGGCCATCATTGACTCGGCTGGAATTTCAAGCTTTCTTTCTTCGGGTTTTACCTCAAGCTTCTGAGTTTTAATCTCCACTTTTGGGTCGGTATTTTCATGAATTGCCGCCTTAGATTTTTTTGCAATCTCTTTTGAAAACTCCTCAGGATGCTGTAGTCGATTCGGATCAGTTCTGACCCAGATGGTCAGTGGTTCTAACGCCGCGTGCGCGCGTTCGTGCGTCCGTTCCTTATCCGCACGACGTTCTTTTCTTCGTCGTTTTTTAGACTCTTTTGAGGCTTCGGATTCACCTCCTGTACGCGAAGATTTTGGTTCTCCATCAATAGCAGGGTGTGATTCCATCGTCATAAAAATTATCCACTACGGCGCCAAGCTTTTTGGTTGCAATTGCTAATATTTTAGTATACAATATCGTTGATCAATTATCAAGATAACCGGAGGCGGCAAAAAGTGCGTACATACAAAATCCCTGTGTTAGAGTTTGCTGCCGTTCAGGCTTGGTAAGTTCTCTCATTGCTTCATAAAATTTAATCTTAAAAACTTTAATTTAATTAATGTAATTAGCACTGCAGGAGGCAGGCGCTTATGAACCGCAACATTGCAAGAAAAACTTTCCGATATTACTGGCACCACCTGCGTACGCTACCGAAATTCTACATTCCGGTAGCGGCCATATTACCTGTAAACACCTTAGTAAATAACTATATCCCGCCGCTAGTGTTAGCCGTGGTTTTAAATAAGCTAAGTAAGCACCTATACACCGCGCATCATGTCTGGCCGGAGTTTGGTGGCTACTTAGTGCTATATCTCATGCTGTCACTCATAGGCGGTACCGTACTCTGGCGCCTGTTTGACATGTTCTACTGGCGTCTGGAAGGCAAAATGGAGCGCAAGATATACCAGGAAGTATTCGAGCACTTGATCAAACAAAGTGCAAACTTCCATGCGAACCAATTCGCTGGTCACCTCGTTTCAGCGACGAATAAGCTAACCGGCGCCTACGTACGGCTTGCAGATACCATTCTATTCCAGGTATCGCCGCTGTTTGTCGGGTTAACCTTCGTAACGATTATCATGTCATACCGCGCTCCACTGTACGCAATGCTGCTGGTATCATTCTCCGTGCTCTACATCATCACCTCGTTTATCGTAAACAAGCATGTACGTGAACGTGGCGCTGAAGTAGCAAATGCCGAGAGCCGGCAAACCGGCACCTTGGCTGATGCCTTAACGAATGTTATGGCTATTAAAAGCTTTGCACGTGAGCATGATGAGAATAAGCGATTTAGTGACGCGACCAATAACACATATGCCAAACTGATCAGCATGATGTACGCGTTTCAGCGACAGCAAATATTCCTGAGCAGCGTCACTGGTATTATGGCGGCAGTCGCATTGGGCGTAGCCGTCATCAGCGTTGTATCATACGGAGCAAACTTAGCGACCGCCTTCCTAATCTTTAGCTATACGAGCAGTATTGCAAGTCAGCTATTTACGTTTAGCAATAACGCACTGCGAAACTTCAACCGTTCGTTTGGTGATGCTAACGACATGATCGATATTCTAAGCACTCCTTCAGAAGTACGTGATCCTGCGAGTCCCGAGAAGAAACAAATTCACAGTGGCGGTATTGCATTCAACAATGTTGTCTTCGCACACGATGGCGCTGATGATGCACTGTTCGATGGGCTGAACATTACCATAAAACCAGGTGAAAAAGTTGGATTGGTCGGGCATTCCGGTTCAGGCAAGACCACCTTCACGCGACTGTTTTTGCGCTTCTCGGACATAGACGCTGGTGAAATTTTGATCGACGGCCAGAACATTGCGCGGATCACACAAGCTGATTTGCGATCGTCAATTGCCTACGTACCGCAGGAACCGCTGCTCTTTCACCGCACTATTCGCGAGAATATCGCCTACGGCAAACCTGATGCAAGCGTCGAAGAAATTGAAACTGCAGCCAGGCAAGCCAACTCGCATGACTTCATCGTTAATTTACCGTCTGGGTACGACACCCTAGTGGGTGAACGCGGCGTGAAGCTTTCAGGCGGACAGCGTCAGCGAGTTGCCATTGCGCGCGCTATCTTGAAGGATGCACCGATACTGGTACTCGATGAAGCGACCAGTTCGCTCGACTCAGAAAGCGAGGGCTTGATTCAGGAAGCACTCTGGAAACTCATGGAAGGCCGTACCGCAATTGTTGTTGCCCACCGATTAAGTACCATTCAACACATGGATCGCATTATTGTGCTCGAAGACGGTAAAATTATTGAGCAGGGCTCCCATCAGCAATTACTCAATAACAAGCATGGTACCTATGCTAAACTGTGGAAAAGACAGTCGGGTGGTTTCATCGAAGAATAAGGATAACAACTGTGTCGGCAATTGTGGAAATTGAAATCACCTATCTTGCGCAAAGGTTGCCTGACTTACATGGCTGCAAGCGCAGTGAAATGCGGGATGTGTATTTCCCTGCCGAGGCAGTGCATCCTATTTTGCGTATTCGCCAGAAAGATATTAGTTACGAATTTACGAAAAAAACGCAACTGAGCCCAAATGATGCCGGTTCACAACAGGAAGAAAACGTGAATCTTACCAAGGAGGAATTTGACGCCTTAGCCAAGGGACTCGGGAAAGAAATTACTAAAACTCGCTATTACTACCCCTGCCAGGGAGTAGTTGCAGAAATTGACGTAGTTAAGGGCGATCTGCAAGGACTCGTGCTTATTGACGTTGAGTTTGCATCGCAAGAAGCAAGAAACGCCTTCGTGCAACCGGACTTTTGCCTGGTCGACGTGACGCAAGACGAATACATTGCAGGTGGTATACTCGCCGGCAAAACGTACGAAGATATACGTACTAAGCTGGAAGCGTATAACTACAAACCGCTGTAGTATGTCGTACTTTGCTCCAAATAAAAAAGCGACGGTTTGCGGTCCCGTCGCTTTTTTTAAGTTGAAAAAGTGCTTACTTCCCATGCCCCTGGGACTTATCTTCTTTTTCCTCTTTACCACCCGGACGCATCTCTGGTTCTTGCGTTCCCTCAGTGGTGCCGCTTTCGTGCTCTGACTCAACAGTTTCGGCATCTTCTGCCTCAGCCCCACCTGCCAACGCATCGTTTTTAGCTTGCAAAGCGCTAGGCTCCCAAACGGTCGCTACCGCATGGTCTTCCACCGTCCCCACTTCGACGCCTGACGATCAGGTCGGCAACCGTTACACTATCTCCCACTTCTACGAGCTTCTCCCCATCATATTCCACGAAGTCAGGCAAGTCTTTTGGTAGCGCCTTAACCTGAACCGTCTCGAGGTTACCAAGTACGATTAGCCCTTGGCGCTCTGCCGGGCTGGCATCGTTACCTTCAGCATACTTAGCGTGTATTGGAATTTCAGCTTCAACTTTTTCATTTGCTTTAATAGCGTTAAAGACGATGTGTGAAATTGAATTATACTTCGGGTCCCGAGTGATTGAACGGATAAGAGCCGTGTATTTCTTGCCGTGCGCCGTCAGCTGAACCGGGTGGTGCTTACCGGCAGATACAAATACCTTATGTGCTGCCTGGTAGTCTACTTGCACCACAACTGAATCTTTACCGTGGTCATGAATGACCGCAGGTATTATCCCCTGCTTTCGAAGATTCTTAACTTTTTTGCCAGTAACTTCACGCGGTTTTAATTCAAGGACTATTGATTCCATGTTCTCTCCTGTAGTCATAAAAGTATACCATATATTCTTGAGGTGAGCCGGATGAATGACTAATTTCTTAAGACATTTTTATGTACCATCAGCTTAGCGACACCACTAAAATCTAAAGCACATATAATCGGGTCCCCAGCAGACATCCAGCTTTAAACCTGATACTATAGGCAAGATGTTTAATGTTACGAGCCTTTTAAGTAGTGCCGGCGTAATTGCAGCGCTCATCATCATTGGCGGTATTATTTTTTCAGAATCCGGTATGCTGGTTGGTTTCTTCATGCCAGGTGATACGCTACTCCTCACAGCCGGAGCGCTTGCTTCGACTGGGAAGCTGCCGCTTGCAGCCATTATTGGCGTGGTATCAATCGCCGCAATTGCCGGTGACAACACGGGCTATCTTATTGGCAAACATTATGGCCGAAAGTTATTCCACAAAGAAGACGGCCTGCTTTTCCGCCATGAGTATGTAATACGGGCTGAGACTTTCTACGAGAAATTCGGCTCAAAGACTATGCTGCTTGCACACTTCGTACCCGTCGTTCGAACCTTTGCCCCGATTGTAGCGGGCATTGCACGCATGAACCGGCTGCAATTCTTTATTTTTGATGCCATCGGTGATATCGCTTGGGCCATTGCTTTGACGTTAATCGGGTACTATGTTGGTAAGCGCATCCCGAATATCGATCACTACTTCTTGCTCGCTGTCTTCGGCGCAATTCTACTCTCTTTTGGCCCGATGTTATACCACTTAGCAACCGACAAAAAATTCCACGCAAAAATGCGCGCTCGTATGCATAAACGTTCGAACGCTTCAGAAGAAAAGTAGCAACATTTTCGTTACTGACCTGCAGGGCCTAAACCACATGCACTTAAAGCATGCGTTTCAAAAACTTACCGGTGTAACTCTCCGAAACTTTAGCGACTTGCTCCGGAGTACCTTCGGCAATGACCATCCCGCCACCAGCACCGCCTTCCGGCCCCATATCAATAAGCCAATCTGCGTTCTTGATAACATCGAGGTTATGCTCAATGACTATCATGCTGTTGCCTGCATCAACCAGTGCATGCAACATCGATAGGAGTTTGTCGACATCCGCCATATGTAACCCTGTCGTCGGTTCGTCAAGTATGTAGAGTGTGCGCCCAGTAGCTCGTCGACTAAGTTCGGTTGAAAGCTTAATGCGCTGCGCTTCACCGCCACTGAGCGTAGTTGCCGGTTGGCCGAGCCCGATATAGCCAAGTCCTACGTCCACGAGGGTTTGTAACTTGCGGGCAATGGAAGGTTGGTTTTCGAAAAATTCTAGTGCAGTCTCACACGTCATGTCCAACACATCACTGATTGTTTTACCCTTATAGTGAATTTCGAGGGCTTCGCGGTTATAGCGTTTACCATGGCAGACTTCACAGGGCACATAGACATCCGGCAAAAAGTGCATTTCTATCTTAATAATGCCATCGCCGGTACAGTTCTCACAACGCCCGCCCTTAACGTTAAAGCTAAATCGCCCCGGTGAGTAGCCACGTAATTTTGCTTCAGGCGTTTGCGCAAACAATTCCCTAATCGGCGTGAACAATCCGGTGTATGTAGCTGGATTTGAGCGTGGCGTCCGACCGATGGGTGATTGATCGATGATGATGGCTTTATCCAGTTGTTTAATGCCGATAATATCGTCGTGCCTGCCCGGGACAGTATTGGCGCGCATCAAACGAGCTTGCAATTCTTTTGATAGAATGTCATTGATCAAGCTGGATTTACCGGAGCCACTAACGCCACTGACGACAACAAATTTTCCGAGTGGAATCGTCACGTCAATATTCTGCAGGTTGTTTTCGCGAGCGCCTTTGATCACCAGTTTTTTGTCATTGCCAGCCCGGCGTTTATTCGGTACTGGAATCTTTTTATCGCCGTTTAAGTATTGTGCGGTAATACTCTCTTTATTTTTTATCACCTCAGACGGAGAACCGGACGCAACGACATGGCCACCGTGTACACCAGCGCCAGGTCCGATATCCAAGAGAAAGTCTGCCGTTCGAATAGTATCTTCATCGTGCTCAACAACAATGACGGTATTGCCAAGCTCACGCAGGTGCTTCAAGGTTTTAATAAGACGTTCATTATCCCGCTGGTGCAGACCTATACTTGGTTCATCGAGCACGTACAGTACACCCTGCAAACCAGATCCGATCTGTGTAGCTAACCGGATACGTTGCGCTTCACCGCCACTGAGTGTAGTAGCGCCCCGTAGTAACGTCAGATAGTTTAAACCCACTTCCTGCAAGAACTGCAAGCGAGCTTTAATTTCTTTGAGAATTTGCTTCGCAATGTACAAATCGTTATCGCTTAAGCGCAGTTCATCGAACCAGCCAAGTGCGTCATCAATGGCGAGCTGACAGATATCCATAATAGATTTGCCGTGGACGGTAACTGCGAGTACTTCCGGCTTGAGGCGTAATCCGTGACACTTGTAGCAGGGTTTTTCCTGCATGAAACGTTCAATATCATGGCGAATAAAATCACTGTCGGTTTCCTTGTGTCGCCGTTCCAAATTTGGAATGACGCCTTCGTACGTCGTTTCAAAGCTACGGCCGCCACCCAAGCTAATTTTGTATGTTTCCCTGCCGGTTCCATACATAATCCGTTCGATATTCTCGTTGCTAATCTCGCTGGTCGGTACATGCAGGCTAAAGCCGTAGCGTTCGCCGACTGCATGCAACTTCTTCATATACCAGGCATCAATGTTAACCCG
>CAYVOS010000043.1:0-7421 GCA_964453515.1 uncultured Candidatus Saccharibacteria bacterium
TGTTTCATACCGAAGACGTTTATGCGAAGTGTCCTACTATATTTCTAATTTTCTGCACGAGCAGCCGCCTCCAGTATACTGATTTACAGAAGTCTAGTTACGATAGTATCGACCCGACGGCATTAACCGTCAGGGCATGCAGGACATTATGAAAGGGTGTAATAAAAGCAGATGTAGCGGTTCTAACAGCCGGTTTACTTCCTACTATTTCACAACACCTTTGAGCTTATCTGCAAGTTTAGACGACTTCGCTGACAATATACCTACCATAGAACAACTTAATCATTTCGTAATGAGGCCATGCGGCTTCGCGAATATAATCAAAAGAAATTTTATTGTAAAGATCGCGTTCATTTTTTTTAAGTACCCACTCGTTCAAGTTTCAAACTCCTGCCGGGACCGCCATAGCTCCAGGTCGCAAATACGTAAAAGTGCGTTTGCAAATGCGCGAGCGAGTCGGCAATCACCAGCACAAGCCCCTCGACGCTTTTCGGGCGCTCATCGTCATTACAGCTGCGATAAGGGGTCGCATCATCAACGACCAGGGCTATTTCTTCCTCGCTATAGTCAAACTCTTTATGAGTTCGCGAGCAGTCTTCAGACTCTCCTCCTCGTGCCTCGGGTTTATTCGCTTCATCTTAAAATCTGCACAACCATGGAGTAATGCGGCGACTTGCATAAGCTCGACGTTAGCATCTTTTTGCACTGCTATCTCTTTAGCAGTTTCAAGGCCGAACTTGGGAGCCTCTCGAGCCCTACCAAGATACTGACGAACTACACGAAGCCGTTACGCTCACCATCTTTTACTACAACACCCGGCGCGTCCACAGTGCACTAGGTATAAATCCAACGGCTTACGCCGCTACGCTCATCCGAGAAGAGACAGAGTGTCCGGAGAGGTGGAAGCTTGACCACCCCTATAAAAAAGTACAAATGCTGTAACTGTAATGTATATCTGTAGAAGTTGTTTTGGAGGACCATCGTAGCCACTATCGTAACCGAAATAAGGACTAACCGTATAGTTGGCTATGTGAACCAATAAGTGCAAAGATGACTACAGTATCTCCATCCACAATGTAGAGTGCTCGAATGTCGCCACTCACGCTCATACTCCAGTAACCTTTGTATTCTCCCTTGAGTGGGTGGACTTTTAGCATTGGCAAAGTAGGGTCCACTGCAAATAGTTGCACACGTTCATCAAATTGCAGCTGTAGTTTGTGGGGTAACTTTTTATATTGTTTTTTTAACTTTGGCAAATAACGAATAATCATAGAGGACTACTTCTTAAGGTCAGCTAGAAATTCCTCTACACTATTGAATTCTTTGCTTGCCTTGCCACCTTTGAGCTCGGCCTCAACTTCTGCAATGAGTCTCTCTAGTTTGGGCGTCATTTGCTCAGGAGCGTATAGCTCAATACGCCTGGTCGCGGCCACTTGGCGCAAGTATGCGTTGACAAGGGTACTTAACGTTAGGCCAGCGCTATTAGCAACCTCCTGCGCAGACGCTTTAACGTCCTTATCTATTTTTACGCTTATTACAGTATTCATACTACAGAGTATATGTCCTGTAGTATTTCATGTCAAGTACTGGATCGCATGGTTTAACCATCGTGTTTGCTGTCGCAACCACAATAAGTCACGTATCACCTCATATTGCTATACTTTGAATAACATGACACTAACTAATCATCTTCTGACAGGTACTGTACTTGCAATGGTACTACCCCCTGCCTGTTGCTATACCGATAGCTTTTGCAAGCCATCTTTTGCTTGATGCATTACCGCACTTTGGTTTTACAAATATTAACGAAAGGAGGCGAAAGCTAAAACTATTTCGATGGCTCATGATATTAGACATTGCTTTAGCAATCGTATTCTCAGCATGGCTTATAAAAAATCATCATACTCAGTGGTGTCAAGCTGTAGGGCTAGTGGGACTCGAACTTTTTTACAGATACAAAAAAGTATTTGCTACAACAAGCAAGAAAGTCGGAACTAAATGGTATCTGACAGATAAAACTTGGAGGTCGAGTCGAGTAATGATGTACCCCCGCTTATTGCTGAAGTTATGCGTTGGCGTTCTGTAATAAGTACCGATTACTCCCACCACCTCCTCACCACATATAAAGCCTAATATGTTCGGGTAAGGGTAGAATCCAGTTGGTTCCTTGCTAAATCCTACCCATTATCTGCCTAAAAGGTTAAAAGTACAGACCCTAGGGGGTTACCTTTTGAGTTTTTAGGGTTTAGCGCTTCGTAATAACGATTTTTGGTGATGACGCTTGAACTTCAATTTTCACATCACCCCCAATAGGATAAGTGAATATTTGGTTAGTATGACCAAAGTCTACATTGGCTATCACTGGAATACTGTCTAGCTCACGTTTAGTTTTTATTATCTGCATTAATAGCTCATTAGTCATCTTACTAGCTTGTTGAAATCTACCAATCACTAAACCTTTAACCTGTGAAAAGCTAGGTTGCTGAATAAGTGATACTAAGTCACGGTCAAAGTGATGAGGCTGTGATTCTTCGTCGTCTTCTACAAATACAATTGCGTCATCTAGATTCGGCATAAACTCAGTGCCTTGCAATAGGTTGAGTGTACAAAGGTTACCGCCTCGTATACTACCTTCTGCGCTACCTTCATTAATTACCAACCAGCCGTCATTCTTGATTGGGTGTCGGTCTTCTTGATTCAAAAACCATAAGTCATCAGTCCATTCAGCAACAGGCTTAACTTCTATTGGTTCGTCTGCCATTACACATTGCTTAAAGTATTCCAATGGATAATTAAAGTACTGCTCCATACCAAAGGTAGAGTAGTGAACGCCAGAGTATGTAACTAAGCCAGTTTTAGCCAATATTGAATTGTTGAGTGCCGTGATATCCGAGAAGCCACAAAAGACTTTAGGATTAGACTTTATTAGCGACCAATCAACTTGCTTTAATAGCTGATTAGAGTTGAAACCGCCTACTACCGTTAATATACCTTTGACGTTGCTATCATTAAAGGCTTGATGTAAGTCTTCAAGACGTGAAGCTACACTACTTGAGTTAAACTCGTCAATTTCTTCAACGTGCTTACCGAAACTAAGTGTTAGTCCAAGGTCTGCAAGGCGCTTGTTTGCAATGCTCCTTGTTTGTTCACTAATAATAGCTAGTGAACGAGATGGGCTGATAATACGAACTTCGTCACCTGCTTTTAATTTATCTGGGAATATAAAATCCATTTAATAATCATAACATCAGACAGGCGATTTTAAGGAGTTAGTTTTGAAAAGTCAAAAGAATAGTACCTTAGCATATATTTTTTAACTTTTTAGATTTCTACTCTGTTGAAAGCATAGTTAGCTGTGCTTTTGCGCTGCATACGGTACGGTCTACTGCGATTTCTGTCATTTGACACAGAAGTCTGTGTATTTCGCAGTAATTCTCGCATATACGCGCGTTATGTGCGCCGATTTGCCTTACGCAGCCTTACCAGGAGCAAACTCAAACTTGGCTTTACGTTCTAACCACCGTTGGGCTGCTTTAATATCACCGTCATTAATAGCTTGTAGGATAACTTGTCTTGCTCTTAGGATTCAACCGTTTCTAAAAATTCTTTAACACTTATAATTTTTATGTTTTTATACTGCTTTAATTTTAGTAAAAGCTTATCTCCCGTTACGATGTATACTGCTTTACCTTTAACGGCTGTTTCTATTATTCTATTGTCCGGTTCATCTTCTATTATGCTTAGGAATGGTTGAAAGTATACTAACTCAGCCTCGCTTAGTAGCTGCTGCAAAAGTTCTAGGCTAGATGGCTCGACCCCGAACTTATTTTCAAGGATTAGTGTAGTCTCAGCGATTATATATGGTGACAAGACTAATTCTTCCAGGCCATTAAGTACCGATAACACTACTTTTTCAGGATTAGCGTCAAACAGTAATGCAGAAATTAGAACGTTAGTATCAAGGACTGCTCTCATTGTTTAAGGCATTAATTCTTTGCGCGCTCAGTACGAATAATGTCCGCTACTTCAGCTTCGCTAAACTGCTTACCTTTGTACTGACTACGGGTTTTACTGGTTAAGCTATTCCAGCGCTCTAAGGTAGTTAATTGCTTACGTACGGCTTGGCGTATAAAATCACTACGGCTACCGCCCTGAGCCTTAGTTTGAGCATCTATTTGCTCAACTAGTTTTTCGGGCATAGATATATTAAAAGTTTGTGTACTCATACAAACATTGTATGTTATATATAGTGCAAACGCAAGTCAAAATTGTTTAGGTTGGGGGTAAACAATAGCAAAAATATACGGTTAATTTTTGATAGCTATTTCTTAAGATGTTTACACCCAATGAATAACAGATATAAAGGTGCTGTTTTTGCAATAAAAATTGATGAACTTCTCTTAGTGGAGGGCCCAGTGGGATTCGAACCCACGACACGCGGCTTAAAAGGCCGCTGCTCTAACCTGCTGAGCTATGGGCCCCTATCTTCTACAAATACTGTAGCGTAGCGGCTTTTGATTTTCCTTAATTTGAGGAAAATAACTCCTTACATTATCGATATTTTATGAAAAAAGTCAATGAATAGCACCTTAGTGGCGTTTACCGTGCTTACCGCCTTCATCGTGGCCCGATCGTTTTGGCCGTTGCAACCACAAGAATAACAAGCTCACAACGGTACTTGCCGTAACGATGAGGACGTTAACTTTCTGAACGTCGTGCCAAGCGCTTGTCCTAGTCACTGCTGCCCGCAGGCCGGGCGTAAAGTATGGCTCCGCTAGCAGTAACCCCACCATACCAACCGCAATTGCCGGTAGTACATTCAAGAGTGCCCTGAACTTACCTTTCACCGTACCAATCATGACAATCATGGTAAATACTGCTGGCAAAAGTAAAAGAAAAATGAATGCGCCGTAGTGCATGACAATCTTTCTGGTGGAAAACAGGTTAATAAACGACGCTGTATCGTTACCAACAAATCGCACTAAGACGCTACCAAGGCAGAGACTCAAGAATACAATTGCTGCATTTACTCGGAGCACTAAGAGAACCAGAACCGGTACAGCAACCAACGCGGCTATAAGCACAAGTGGTGTTGTCATATGCTTAGTTTATCACGCAGTAGTTAAAAATTGAGCGTCTGGCCAACGCGCAAGCCAGCGTTATTAGTCATGCCCGCACTCAACTCAATTACATACTTAACAGGTTGCGTAGGACAAAATGAATCTGGGTAGGTGCTGGGACTGACATTGTGTTTAATATACACAACTTGCTTTTTCGTATTAACCCAAATCATGTCGATTGAAAAGTGCATGTCCTTCATCCAAAAGCACTCAGGTTGCACCTGCGGGAAGATAAAGAGCATTCCCTCATTAGCTGGCAATGAAACACGTTTGCCAAGGCCTAGTTCGCGCTCTTGTTCGCTGCGCGCAATTTGCAGCAAAAAGCTCCGCCCGTTGACTTGTAAGATATCCGTGTTGCTATTGCGATTAGTAACTTGCGCAAATACCACTACGCCAAGTAAGACCACCACCGCAACCACAAAAATACCGAGTGGGCCTCGGAACCACCGCACTATACGCTCCTGATATTTCATATCTTAGATTGTAGCAGCAATAGCCGATATCGGTACTCACAGAGGAGTGCTATGCGCCAATGCGGTCTTTGCGACGGGTTCGCTGGGCGTTTTGCTCAACATAATCTATGATCTTAGCAGCTACATTGTGACTAGTAACTTTTTCAATGCCAAATCCAGGACTGGCATTTACTTCCAATACCAGCGGACCACGGGCTGAGCGCATCATATCGACACCGCAAATCGGCAGACCCATTGCCTTTGCGGCTTTTTGAGCAGTCTTGCGCTCTTCATCAGTTAACTTGATCGGAGAGCCTTCACCGCCCTGGTGCAAGTTTGACCTAAAATCATCATTTAGACTTTGCCGTTTCATACTGGCAACAACTTTACCATTCACTACAAAGGCACGGATATCTTCACCGGCACTTTCACTAACAAATTCCTGGACCAAAAAGTTCAAACCCTCAACGTAGAATGCCTGCATTACCGCTTCGGCAGCTTTCCGGGTCTCCGCCAGCACGACACCCTTCCCATGCGTCCCGCGCGCCAGTTTAATAATTACCGGTGCACCGCCCACTTGGTCGAGCACGTCACGTACATCAGCTGTCTCACGGGCAAATACCGTTTTCGGAATGCCGACGCCAGACTTTGCGAGCAGCTGCATGCTGCGGAGTTTGTCCCGAGATCGGACAAGCGCGATGGAGCTGGTCGACGTAAAGACATTTTGCATCTCGAATTGGCGAACAACTGCACCACCGTACATGGTTAAACTTGAAGCGATTCGTGGGATGACTACATCAATATCTTTAAGCACATCACCTTTGTAACGAACAACCGGAATACTACTTTCCATCGTGACGTAACATTGGGCGTAGTTAACAATGCGTACCTCATGGCCACGCTTTAGTGCCTCTTCTTTAAGTCTCTTTGTTGAGTAATTAGCAGCGCCCTTGGATAAAATCGCGATCTTCATATTCCTAATCTCCTACCTATCGAGATAAAAATCAATAAATTTAGCAAATGCTTCTCGTTTTTCTTTCACAAAAGAGCCGGAGAATATTTGTGGCGAGGTATTTACTTCAAGCACATACCATTGCCCGGTTATTTTATCTTGAATGATATCAACGCCCGCAACTTGCCGACGAGACACGCGTGCTGCCCGACGGGCCAGGTCTACCGCTCCCCGTTGCGCTTCCGATTCAGGTAGCAATGTAGCATTCGGCGCGCCAGCCGGCGTATTCAAATGTTGCTTGCGCGGATCAGGATTATCAACCGGGTGGCGGTAAATTGCAAGTGCAATCTGTGAACTTAATAACAATACTCGAATATAGCCATCGTTTTCTACGTAGCGTTGCAGCATAAATATGTCTTTTGGTTCAGTATCATCGAGCACTTCCAAGAGCTCATCGTAGCTATGCAGCAAGTAGTTTTTGCGAGATCGATCGGCGTTGATTTCTTTACAGACAAACGGAACACCCAACTCCTTTAACGCATCCCGTCCTTCCCGCTTGATGATTTCTCCCGATGCGCAGACCATGGCCGGAACCGGAATTCTATGTACTGCCAACCGGATCGTGTCAGATAATTTATCATATGAGATGTAAGAGCTCAGCTCCTCATCAAAAAATGGTACATTCCGAAACTTTAGGTATTCGGCTGCAGCGATAGCGAATTCGTAATACCGTTGGTGCGATTTGAAATATACCAGGTCATAGGTAGCGATGTCGGTGTTTGATATTGTTTCTCGTATTGATAACGCGTCGTTTTGTACCCAGTAGATCAGCTCGTTACAACTCCGAACGATAAATTCTGCCTTGTGCACAAGCCGTTCGGTAACGTCATCAAAGTA
>CAYVOS010000044.1:0-7039 GCA_964453515.1 uncultured Candidatus Saccharibacteria bacterium
TGGCAAGAATCTCGTTCCAAAACCAGCTGCAGCGATTACGGCTTTTCTAACTTTCATTTCTATTGCTCCTTCTGTACAAACTCTGTTAAGAACTGCTTGAACTCGTCACCAATCTCAGGATGTTGGGCTGCTAGCGCCACTGAAGTTTTCATAAATTCCAATTTATTACCGGTATCGAAGTACTCTGCTCCGGCAATCTCTTTTGCGAGCACTCGCTTGCCGTCTTCGATCATTAACTTCAGAGATCCGTTAAACTGAAGCTCACGGCCTGGAGCAAGATCTGCCCGCAATTTTCTCAAGTAGCTGATCACTTGTGGTGTTACCACAAAACCATCGACCGACGCGAGGTCACCAGGTGCATTGGCCTTTCCTGGCTGTTCGACAATCGCTTTGACGTCAATAAGCCCCGGTGATATTTCATCACCACCCACATAGCCGTAACGATCGTAGTCCTCGTCACCAGTACGACGCAGACAAGCAATTACGGGCACTTTATACTGCTCATAAGCTTCTATAATTTGGGCATAGCAATTCTGTTCACCCATAAAGAAGTCATCGGCAAATACATAAAGAAACGGGCTGTCACCTACATACGGAGCAGCATCAAGCACTGGCGTACCAGTACCATAGGTTTTATCTTGTTCAACAAAAGCAAAATTAGCTAGCTCACGGACACTTTCAAGGTCTTCAAGGATCGCCTTTTTCTTCGGGCCACCTCCACGGAGGTGCTCTACCAGACCCGCATCCACGTCGCCAAAGTACTCAACGAGTTCGGATTTACGCGCTTTGGTCACGATAATAATATCTTCAATACCTGCTTGCGCTAACTTCTCGACGATTATTTGAATAATAGGCTTATCTACCAGCGGAAGCACTTCCTTCGGCACTATTTTAGTTATTGGGAGCATGCGGGTACCGTATCCAGCTGCAGCTATGACAGCTTTAGTTACTTTTGCGTCCGACATATGGATTTCCTTCCGTGATTGCGTTATTTCTATCGCCAATTTTCGCAGCTATTTCCGTAAGACTAGGATTATATTCGTCTGTAGTATTAACTTCGATACACTCGCAACCCAAACGTAACGGCTCAACCGTTTGGTCATAAATCGACTCCAAATATTTCATGTGGCCTTCAAGCCATTCATTAGTACCACCATGATCTTGTACCTCTCGGTCGTAAAAACGCTGGCGTTCATTTTTTGCTCTGCAGTGAACGTTTACCAAGTGGCCCACGGGACTCAAGTAGTGTTTTATGTCTTCTTCGGAAATGTCTTTATATATCGTACCATCAGTAATAAAACTGATACCATGCTCTGCCAGATAAACTAACGCGTTGTAATATGCTGGTATACCGACATTTCGGCGGTCGATGTGCCTACCTTCCGTATATGCCATCGACCAAAAGAACTCATCTCTAGGAATATGCAGCAGTCGCATGTGCTTGGACAGTCTCTGCGCCAATGTCGTCTTGCCAGATCCCGGAGTACCACTAACAAAAATGACTAGCGGTAATTGCCTGATAATCTTAGACATACCAAGACTCCACTACAAACCTAGTTGTTTTTTGATAAGTTCCTGCGCTAGCTGAGGATTTGCTTTTCCGCGACTGGCTTTCATTACTTGCCCCACTAGGAAGCCGATTGCTTTTTCTTCTCCACTCTTAACGTCTTCCGCGGCTTTGGCGTTTTCTAATAAAACCTGATCAACAATCTTCGCAATTTCACCTTCGTCTGACACCTGTATGAAACCTTGCTGCTCTGCATGGCTCGCGACAGCATCGGGAAATTCGTTTGACGCCAAGAGATCATTTATAAGGATCTTCGCGTTTGTGGAACTAAGCATTCCCTTTTTACTTAGATCATACACGGTTTTATAGAATGCGAGCCGCATGGCAGTGCCTTCTTTATTCAGAGCACCTTCACTACGCCGCAGTGGAATTTCTATATTTACGAACCAATTTGCAAGCTGTTTGGCAAATGTTTTGTCGTTAATACTCTGTTTAATCGGCTCAAGGTAGCTAACCGCTTCATCGTCAAGTTCCGCTTCCAGAAGCGTATCGGTCTGTGATGGGTCGAGACCCAGGTCTTGTAGTCGTTTGGCCCATTCTGCGGGCATGACCGGCATTTCACCTTTTACTTTTTCAATGAATGCATCGTCAAGCACAATCGGCGGTAAGTCAGGATCAGGCATATACCGATAATCTTCGGCATTTTCTTTGGTGCGCTGCGAGAACGTCTGCTGCTTGACATCGTTCCAGCCACGTGTTTCCTGTACGATAGCTTCACCTCGCTCCAATTGTTCAATCTGGCGATTAATTTCGTATTCTACGGTCTTTTCGACTGCTCGGAAGCTATTTAAGTTCTTGGTCTCAGTTCTAGTACCAAGCTGGTCAGTCTTACTGACTGATACGTTTACGTCAAAGCGCATGTTACCGTAGTACAAGTTCCCTTCCGTAACGTCTGCGTAACGCATGCGCAAGTACAGTTCCCGAACGTATGCCCTTGCTTCCGCAGCGGAATGCAAATCAGGTTCACTCACAATTTCAAGCAATGGTGTCCCAGCACGATTGAGGTCAACTAGGCTGTAGCCCTTGTTATCTGGGTGTGTACTCTTGCCGGCATCCGCTTCCATCTGAACACGATTGATCCGGATTTCCTTCTGCGTACCGTCAACGTTTATAACCACTTTGCCACCAACCACAATCGGTTGAGCCAACTGTGATATCTGGTATCCCATTGGTAAGTCTGGATAAAAGTAGTGTTTGCGTTCAAAAATGCTGTATTTTTGCGGCGTGGCATCCAAGGCAAATGCAGCCTTTGCGGCAAGATGTACCGCTTCTTCGTTTAGAATCGGTAGCGCACCCGGCAGGCCAAAGTCTATATGGCAAACGAGCGTATTAGCTGGCGCTTCTCGCGCGTCGTTATCTGCTCCAGAGAATAGCTTCGTCTTCGTTTTGAGCTGTACGTGACACTCAATACCGATCGTTGTCATATACTGTTCGCGAATAGCATCGATTGGCATTAGAGGGCCCCCAGATCTTTCAGTGCGTGGCGGAATCCAATGAGTGCTTGCTTTACGTCTTTTTCCTTCAATTTAATATTATCTTCATGCACAATCCGATTTCGGAGCTTGTGACCATACCAGACACCGTCATTATCTGTAAGAATATGCTGTGCTGCGACCAGGCGCTCGCCCATTGCCTTACCTTTGAGCCGGCGTTTTCTCAATGCTTCATCAAGTAGCTTGTCGGCATTAATAATTGCCAGTGGCCAAGTATTTTGGCTACCACAGAGAGTTTGTAACTCGCCCCATCGCTTTTCAAAATATACACGTTTCAAACCTTTTGGTCGTCGACGCAAGAAGCTAGTGCCAAGCACCAACAGAAGCAGGACTACAACAGCAGCGACTGCAGCTATCTCACTATTCATTGCAATAACTCCTCTGTATTCTTCGCTAAGCTCAATAACTCGCGGTCCCGTCGTTGTGCCGCCATAAGCTGCACGCCTACCGGCAATCCGCCACTGACCCCTGCGGGGATACTAATGGCTGGAATGCCGACTAGACTTGCTCCAACCGTCATGACATCCGCTAGGTACATCTGTAGTGGATCACCCGCGTTCTCGCCTATTTTGAAAGCTGTTGTTGGTGCCGTCGGACCGATCAGATAATCTACTTTTTTAAATGCGTCATTAAACTCCTGTATAAGCTTCGTGCGGACCGTCTGAGCTTTCTTGTAGTATGCGTCGTAATAGCCACTGCTTAGTACATAAGTACCGATCATGATGCGCCGCTTTGCCTCTTTACCAAAACCCATACCTCGAGACTTGGTATAACTTTCCTCAAGGTCTTTCGCTTCCTTATAGGTATAACCAAAGCGCTGACCGTCATAGCGGCTCAAGTTACTGCTAACCTCAGCCGGTACGACAATATAATAAACGGAGAGGCTTGTCGGTAAGCTTGGTAAGCTAATTTCTTGTACATCGGCACCAGAATCTTTCAATTTTCGAATAACACTTTCTATGACTTCCTTGACTTCTGGGCTTAAACCATCTCCCATGTACTCTTTAATAACCCCGATTTTCTTTCGAGCCACTACTGGATCGTGCTTGCTGTAACTCGTACTATCACGACTAATAGTAGTACTATCGAGCGCGTCAATACCAGCTATCACATCAAGTACCACTGCAGCGTCTTCAACGGTACGAGTAAGCGGCCCAATAACATCAGTACTACTGGCCATAGCCACGACACCGCTTCGTGAAACAAGCCCATAGGTTGGCTTGTAGCCAACGCAACCTGTGAAGCTCGCCGGTTGGCGAATGGAACCACCAGTATCTGTACCGAGTGCGAATGGTGCCATGTCAAGCACCACTGCTGCAGCCGAACCACCTGAACTTCCGCCAGGTACCCGTGAAATATCGTGCGGATTCTTTGTTACAAAGAAGTCGCTGTTCTCCGTACTCGCACCATGGGCAAAGGCATCCAGGTTAGCTTTTGCCACGCAAATCGCACCTGCAGCCTCAAGGCGCTCAATAGCCGTTGCCTGATACGGCGGTTCAAAACCACGCAAAATATTACTCGCAGCGGTAGCGTCAGCTCCAAAAACTAGGAAGTTGTCTTTAGCAATAAACGGTACACCAGCGAGCGCACCAACGGTATTACCACTCTGTACTTCCGCGTCAATGTAATCCGCTCGTTCGAGTGCCCGTTCTTCGATCGTGGCAATAATCGCGTTATATTCACTTTTTTCGCGAATAGTTTTAAGCGACTGTTCAACCAGAGTCCGCGCCTTTAACTGACCGCTCTGCACTTTAGCAGCAATTTCCGTAATTGGAAACCACTGACTTTGAGACGCCATTATCCAATCATCCTTTTCACCCTTATGTGGTCATCTAGTACTTCCGGAACATTTCGCAAAAGTTCTTTGGGCGCATAACCATAGTTAATGACCTCGTCTTTTCGAGTAACATTTGTTAGACCAGTTACTTGATTAGTCGGTTCAAGACCGGTAACATCGACAGCCTGCAACTGTTCGACGTAGTGTAGAATTGCGGTTAGTTCTTTAGAGAATTGCTCAATCTCTTCGTCAGATAGGTCCAAACGTGCAAGTCGAGCCAACTTTAAAACATCATCGCGGGTGAGATCTGCCATTAAAAATTAGTATATCACCTGATATGCACCACTGCCATATCTACAAGGAGTTCCAGCCAAAGTTTCTGTAATTTATCCTACAAATAATTGCCGCTACAGCTTCTTATTTATATCTGAAATAATGTCTCGAAGTTCAGCGGCTTTCTCAAATTCGAGGTTAGCGGCCGCCATATCCATCTGAGCCGTCAGGTCTTTAACTAGCGTTCCGTACTCGTCTTTGGGAATTTTCTTCAGGTCAAGCTTCGCTTTTTTAGCTTCTTCCGGTAGATCTGGCCGCAAACCTTTTTCAACCGTCTTCCTTATGCCTGTCGGTGTAATCCCATGTTTCTCATTGTAGTCCTGCTGGATTTTTCGTCGACGTTTTGTCTCGTCCATAGTCTTTCGCATTGAATCAGTAATACGATCGGCATACATAATGACATGGCCCTCTATGTGGCGAGCAGCGCGGCCAACTGTCTGAATTAACGCCTGTTCGCTCCGCAGAAATCCTTCTTTGTCGGCATCGAGAATAGCCACAAGAGAGACTTCGGGTAAATCTAGCCCTTCGCGCAATAGGTTTATACCAACTAGTACGTCATATGTTCCAAGCCGTAAATCGCGCAAAATGTCCGTCCGCTCAAGCGTGTCTACATCACTATGTAAGTAGGCAACCTTAAGATTGACTTCTTGCAAATACTCGGTGAGCTCCTCGGCCATACGCTTCGTAAGTGTCGTGACCAATACCCGTTGGTGCTTATCAATTGTTATTCGAATTTCGGCAATAAGGTCGTCTATCTGACCTTCAATTGGCCTTACTTCGATCGGTGGATCAAGTAATCCGGTAGGACGAATGACCTGCTGGGCAGGTTCAGCAGATCTTGACAGTTCAAAGGCGGCAGGTGTTGCCGACACGTAAATCGTTTGGTTCATATGTCGTTCAAATTCGGTAAACGTCAAAGGGCGATTATCTAAGGCACTCGGTAATCGGAAACCATGCTCGACAAGCACTTCTTTTCGAGCCCGGTCTCCGTTATACATACCTCGAACCTGGGGTATTGTCATGTGTGACTCATCAATAAACATCAGAAAATCATCCGGGAAGTAATCAAGCAGTGTCGCGGGTTGTTCTCCCGGGGCTCGGTTGGTGAGGTAGCGGCTGTAGTTTTCGATGCCTTTAACGAACCCCGTTTCTTCTAACATCTCCAAATCAAAACGCGTTCGCTGACCTAATCGTTGTGCTTCAAGCAATTTCCCCTGTTTCTTGAAAAGTTCCAATCGCTGTTCCAACTCCCGCTCAATATGTCCTAACGCAATTTTTAATTTCTCGTACGGAGTAACATAGTGACTGCCCGGGAAAATTTTAGCTGACTGCAAATTAGCTAAGATTTCGCCTGTCAGCGGATCAATTTTTGTAATACGATCCACCTCGTCACCAAAAAACTCGATACGATAGGCAACTTCTTCACCTGCCGGATATATATCAACTACGTCACCGCGTACCCTGAAAGTACTCCGATGAAGGTCTATATCGTTACGTTGATACTGAATATCCGTCAGCTGGCGCATAAATTTATCCCGTACTCGGCGTTCGTTGAGTTTCACTTCAATCGCTAAGTCACCATAATCTTCGACCGAGCCAATACCATAAATACAACTCACACTTGCCACGATAATGACGTCGCGCCTCGATAAGAGCGCATCAGTTGCCGCGTGCCGTAAGCGATCTATTTCTTCATTGATAGCCGAATCTTTTTCGATAAAGGTATCGGTTCTGGGGATATACGCTTCCGGCTGGTAGTAATCGAAATAGCTTACGAAGTAGTGGACGGCGTTGTCCGGGAAAAAGCGCTTAAACTCTTCGTAAAGTTGTGCCGCGAGGGTCTTGTTGTGGCTTAAAACGAGCGTCGGA
>CAYVOS010000045.1:0-6963 GCA_964453515.1 uncultured Candidatus Saccharibacteria bacterium
TAAAGGGCGTATCGAGTGAGTCAGCAACAACAGAACCGGGCGTATACTATCGAGATTTTGAAAAGGAGACGCTGAAACACGGTGCACTCTTTCCTAGCTATCCCGCAAGTCGCGACCTATGTGCTATGGGGGGTATTGTAAACAATAACTCCGGCGGCGAAAAATCACTCGAGTTCCATAAGACGGAAGATTTCGTGACTCACCTGAAGTTTGTATTTGCCGATGGCGTAGAGCGTGAAGTGAAACCACTGAATCGTCGCGAGTTGCTAGCTAAAATTGGTCAAAAAGATTTCGAGGGTGAAGTTTACAAAGCTATCTACGACTTACTTGAAAAGCATTACGACAAGATCAAGGCAGCAAAGCCGAAAGTATCTAAGAATTCTACCGGCTACAACTTGTGGGATGTGTGGGACCGTGACGAGGGAGTGTTTGATATGACAAAGCTCATTGTCGGGGCTCAGGGGACGCTTGGATTTGTCACTGAAGCGACATTCCGCTTGGTACCGGCTCGTCAACATTCAGGTTTATTGGTGCTGTTTTTGCGTAATATTGACGACCTCGGCGAACTTATCAATGCGGTGCTCAAGCACAACCCGGCGACCTTTGAATCGTTCGACGACGCGACCCTACTATTTACCATTCGATTTATGCCTTACTTCCTTAAAATGCTCGGGGTGAAGGGTTTTATCAAGCTGCTTTTCAGTCTTATCCCGGATGCGCTGCAACTGTTGCGTGGCATACCTAAAATGATTCTGATGGTAGAGTTCGATGGAGATACTGAGGACGAAGTGCGCGATAAGATCAAGGTATTGCACCGCGAGCTCAAACAATGTCGTGCTCGTTATGAGATAAATGGTTTTGAAGAAGATCCAACTGAAGGTAAATCTGAAAAATTTTGGCTTATGCGACGTCATAGCTTCAATCTGCTGCGCAGTAAAGTCAAGGATAAGCACACCGCTCCATTTATTGACGACCTAGTGGTACCACCTGAGAATCTTACGAAGTTTCTGCCCAAGATGCGAAAAATCGTTAAGAAGTACAAATTGTTTGCAACTATCCAGGGTCACATCGGTGATGGGAACTTCCATATCATCCCGCTTATGAAACTTGAAGATCCAAAGGACCGCGCCAAGTTAATGCCAGCCATGAAAGAAACGAACGAACTAGTGCTGAAATATGGCGGTTCACTCTCTGGTGAGCACAATGATGGGTTGGTGCGCGGGCCGTGGTTGGAGCAAATGTATGGTAAAGAAATGTTGGAAATATTCCTCGAGGCAAAAAAAATTATGGACCCAGAAGGGATTTTTAACCCGCACAAAAAAGCCAATGCTGATTGGGATTACAGCTTTAGCCACGTACGGGACCACTTTTAGACTAACGCCGCTACTGCACTCTGTGCGACACTAGGCCTGGAGGAGTTCCTTCCGGTAAATCCGCACCGGCGGTCATAGTTGCTTCCGCTTGGTTTATAAGGGGATCGAAGGCGCCAGCACGATACTGTTCCTCAAAGGTAAGGTGCCTAATTATTCTTTTGGCACCAGCAAGTGCTCGCTGATTTACCCCGGTTTGTGAAGATAGGTCTCTGTAAAGCTCAAGCATGTCGGTGATCGCTTTATTACTCAGCAATGAGAATTCTCCAACGTTTGCGTTGGTCAAATATATATTCGGTGTATTATTGTTCCCGGCTGATGAAAGTTCACTCATAAGGCTGCACCTTGCTAAAAATTTTATTGTAAAAACTATTATAATGTGCTGCGTAAAAACGCTGTGTGATATTTAACACATGTAAATTGCAATGCTGACAAGCAAGTGTCTTAAGAAGTTTACTGTAGTTCGTGTCTCGTAATAACCTTTCTGTATACCCAAAGTACAGTGGTATAGTAGAGCTAATGGTTATTTCGGAATGACTAAGAGAAAGAAACGTCAGCTTAAGGTCACCATACTATCGTTACCAGTGATTGTTATCCTTGGGGCTCTGGTGTGGTATTTGCATAGTCACACGGTGGCGGTTTTACAGCCTGCAGGACCGATTGCCCAAAAAGAGCGGAACCTTATGGTGTTAACGATCCTGTTGGCGGTTGTAGTCGTGGTGCCGGTATACACCATGGCAGTGCTTATCGCGTTGAAATATCGGGAGCAGAATCATGAGAAACGACACGTTACATATATGCCCGATTGGGATCGTAGTCGATTGTTTGAAAGTATCTGGTGGGGTATCCCGATGGTTATTATTGGTATCCTTTCAGTCGTTACTTGGAATAGCTCACACTCCCTGGACCCGTATAAACCACTAACATCGAGTGTTAAACCGGTTACCGTTCAAGTCATCGCCCTTGATTGGAAATGGTTGTTTATTTACCCTTATCAGCATGTGGCTAGTGTCAACCTTGTAGAATTGCCGGTTAATACTCCGGTAGATTTCCATCTTACTTCCGATACCGTCATGAATTCCTTCTGGATCCCGCAGCTCAGCGGCCAGATATACGCCATGCCGGGTATGGATACGCAGTTGCACCTCATGGCCTCTAGGCCTGGGAGTTTCTATGGCTCACCTGCTAATATTTCCGGTTCCGGTTTTGCGCGCATGAACTTTACTGCGGAAGCTGTTTCGTCGTCAGATTTTAGTAATTGGATACAAAATGCTCAGCATGCGAACAGGCCGCTGAACCAGCATGCCTACAGCACGCTAGCACTCCCGAGCGATAATAACCCGGTTGTACTTTACTCGCAGGTCACTATAGGATTATTTGCTACAGTATTATCGAAATATATGACGCAGACACCTGCAGGGATGGGAATGTAATGTATTATTTCGCGAGCTTTTTGCTGGGGAAATTAAACTGGCAGGCACTCCAGCATCCACTGGTTACCGAGGGGGCATCCGTCTCAATGGTTGGTGGCGTATTCGTAGCGCTCGCGCTGGTTACGTATTACAAGAAATGGCCGTGGTTGTGGCGCGAATGGCTGACGACGACCAATCATAAACGAATTGGCGTCATGTATTTGATTGTTTCAACACTTATGCTCTTACGTGGTGGTGCTGACGCGCTTATGATGCGGGCGCAGCAGGCGACGTCAGTTGGCTCTTCTTCGGGCGTATTGTCACCTGATACTTTCCAGCAGGTCTTCTCTGCGCACGGTACAATCATGATCTTCTTTGTTGCTATGGGCTTTATGTTCGGGCTGATAAACCTTGTATTACCATTGCAGATCGGGGCACGGGATGTTGCCTTCCCTTTTTTAAATGCTACCAGTTTCTGGTTGTTTACCGCCGGCATGCTGCTTATTAATATGTCACTCGTGATCGGTGACTTTTCCGCCGCCGGCTGGCTAGCCTATCCTCCGTTGTCCGAGCTACGCTACAGCCCCGGTCCGGGAGTTGATTATTGGATATGGAGTTTACAGATTGCCGGTATCGGCAGTCTGATGAGTGGAATAAACTTCATGGTTACCATATTTCGTTTGCGGGCGCCTGGCATGACCCTCATGAAGATGCCGATCTTTGCCTGGAGCGTTTTTGGTGCGATGGTACTAGTTGCTTTTGCTTTTCCGATTCTGACCGCAACGTTAGCAATGCTGGCACTGGACCGCACCATTGGAACGCATTTCTTTACGGCTGGAGGCGGTGGGAACGCCATGATGTACGTTAATCTAATCTGGGCTTGGGGACACCCTGAAGTATATATTTTGGTACTTCCGGCGTTTGGAGTCTTCTCTGAAGTAGTTCCGACCTTCTCGCGCAAACGGCTGTTCGGATACACCTCGATGGTCTACGCGATATGGGCAATCGTTTTATTATCGTTTGCCGTGTGGTTGCACCACTTCTTTACCATGGGCGCCGGCGCCGATGTTAATGCGGTATTCGGTATAGCGACGATGCTGATCGCAATACCAACCGGGGTTAAGATTTTCAACTGGCTGTTTACAATGTATCGCGGGCGGATAAAGTTCACGGCGCCGATGTATTGGTTTATGGGCTTCGTGTTTCTATTCACGTCAGGCGGTGTCACTGGAGTTATGATGGCAGTACCGGCGATTGACTTTGAAGTGCATAACAGTCTCTTTCTGGTCGCGCATTTCCATACTATGATCGTTAGTGGCGTACTGTTCGGCTACTTCGCCGGGCTGACCTACTGGTTCCCGAAAGTATTCGGGTTCAAATTGAGCGATCGTTTGGGCAGGTACTCCGCGTGGTGTTGGATTATTGGCTTTGTGCTGGCATTCTTCCCGCTCTATATCTTAGGGCTGATGGGTGCGACTCGTCGGCTTGACCACTACAGTGCCAGTACCGGTTGGCAGCCGCTGTTTTTAGTGGCAGGGTTCGGCGCCCTGGTTATTGCGGCCGGTGTGGCGTTGCAGATTTTAAACCTTATATTCAGTATCATGACTAGGAGTTTTCACCGTGACCTGACCGGAGATCCGTGGGATGGACGCACACTAGAATGGTCAACGGCTTCGCCTGCCCCGTTTTATAATTTTGCAACGATTCCCGTAGTGCAAGAGCGCGACGCGTTCTGGGCAATGAAACATGCTGATGGCAAGGCGGTTAGAAAACCGAAATATCAGCCATTTCAGGAAATGAAGAACACTGGGGCGCCGATCATTATCGCCGGCTTCGCGATGGCCTTCGGATTTGGGTTCGTGTGGCACATCTGGTGGCTCGTCTTCCTTGGTTTGTTCGGTATTATTACTACCATGATCGTACGATTGAGTAATGACAACATTGAACGTACGGTGTCGGTTGCTGAGATCGAAAAAGTTGAAGCTGAAATTGCAATGAGGGGGAGACCGGCATGAGTGAGGCAATCACTACTGAGCAGCTGTTAGCTAGCGAAGAGGCTCGCGAGGCGGACGATAAAACTACCTTTGGATTCTGGGTATACATTATGACCGACTGCGTGCTATTTGCCAGCTTGTTTGCAGTCTACGCGGTGTTGCACCGTAATACGTTTGGTGGGCCGTCGTCACAGGACTTGTATAACCTGCCCTATGCGCTTGCAGAGACCGTCATTCTGCTTACCAGTAGCTTCACCTGCGGTTTGGCCGTATTGGCCGCGCAGCGGCGTAACAAGAACCAGGTTTTATTTTGGCTTGCGCTGACCATAGTGTTAGGACTCATCTTCTTGGGGCTCGAACTGCATGAGTTCAGAGATCTGGTCATACAGGGTGACAGTTGGCGGCGTAGTGGGTTCTTAACATCCTTCTTTACGCTTGTCGGTACACACGGGATGCACATCGCTTCTGGTCTTATCTGGATGGTGGTGATTATGGCGCAGATTAGTAAAAAAGGTCTCACCCGCTTTACGGTACGCCGGCTGGCACTGCTTAGTATGTTCTGGCACTTCTTGGATGTTGTCTGGATCTTTATCTTCACAATCGTATATTTGCAGGGGGTAATGTAAACATATGCAGCGAGATCACACACCGGTACATGCCCGTCATGAGGCGGATCAAGCAACGTTGGATCTGTATATCTCCGGTTTCGTCCTGTCTTTATTATTTACGTTCAGTGCTTTCGGATTGGTTGAGTACCATATCCAAAGTCATCACACTGTATTCTCACACCCGTTCCTAATCGGCGCTACAGTGATTTTAGCGATGGCGCAATTCTTTGCACAAATGTATTTCTTCTTGCATTTGGGGCGTGAAACCAAGCCACGCTGGAAACTGCTTGTGCTCTTTTTTATGATCTTGGTTGTCCTGATTGTAGTTGTCGGCAGTATCTGGATTATGTACAACCTTAATTACCGTATGACGCCACAGCAGATGAATACATACATGCTGAATCAAAATGGCGGTTTATAGGCGCATACGTGTTTAAGCAGCTTATTGAACTCACAAAGTCTGCACGGACGTTCGCTAATGTCGTCACCGGCCTGGCGGGATTCCTGTTTGCGTCACAGTGGCACGTCCAGGTTACCCGTTTGATTGTGACGCTCTTTGGTATGTCACTGGTGGTTGCTTCTGCATGCGTATTGAATAACTACATTGATAGAAACCTGGACGCCTATATGCCACGTACCAAAAATCGGGTGTTGGTCACGAAACAAATATCACCGTGGATCGTCCTGGTATACTCGATATTCCTTGGTGTTGCGGGCTTCGTCGTGTTGGGGCGCTACGTGAGTACGTTAGTAGTAGTGCTGGGCGCGATTGCCTACATTGACTATATTGTGCTCTATGGCTATGCCAAACGGCACTCCGTTCATAGCACGTTAATTGGAACCATTTCGGGTGCCATACCGATTGCCGCCGGCTACTGTGCCGCGAGCGGAAAAATTGATGCAGGGGCAGTTATTTTGTTCCTTTCAATGGTCTTCTGGCAAATGCCGCATTTCTTTGCGATCGCCATTTTCAGGATGAAAGATTATGAAGCTGGTGGTATTCCGGTACTGCCGATTCGGAAGGGTATCCACCGTACAAAGGTGCAAGTTATTATCTACAGCGTATTGTTCATGCTGACATCGTTGAGCCTCAGCTTGTTTAGTCGCAGTGGGTATATCTACGCAGTCATTATGGCACTAATTGGAGCCGATTGGCTCTGGCGCGGCGTGCATGGATTTCGTACGGAAAACGACGTTGCTTGGGCTAAAAAAATGTTTTTCTTTTCCTTAAAAACACTGTTAGTTTTTTGTCTAGTAGTAGCTGTAGGTGGTATCTTGCCATAACGCTACATGTAGTGTTACAGTGGAAGTATGGGTAATGTAATATTCCTAACAATTGTCTTGTCGAGCATCGTAGCTAGTGTTGTTGTAGCCCGTACTGTAATTGGTCGCCGCCTGGCATACCAAGAAGTACGTGTTCGCTTAAAGCGCTAAACAAACTTTTTCTACGTTCGCAAATGGGTGGGTGTCTTTTAAACGAAGACACGCTGTTATATTTGTATATCTTACTCCCGCCTGGTCGACATAAACGGTGACGTACTGTGTTCGAAACAGGAACCTGATGCATGGCAGTGAACAT
>CAYVOS010000046.1:0-6850 GCA_964453515.1 uncultured Candidatus Saccharibacteria bacterium
CTCAGCAAGAGAATTTATGGAATGACTTTTTCAAAATCAGAAAAGTAACCATAGTTACATCTATGACTAAATTCGAATTCATGTTGGCTGGGACTATGGTCGGATTTTCGAACTTTGACGCTTGCTTTTGACCCTGCGTCAATGGTGAGAGTCAAGGCTTTGTTAGCCTAGATTTTTGTGAAACGAGGCACAATTTTACCTTCCCATTCCACCTTTTCTACCCAGACTGATAAAGGTCGTAAAAATGTTAGCCGTTCACCGTATTCAGCTTGGTATATAACGCAAAGCTCGTCGTTAGATTCTAAAAAACCTAAGCCGACCACCTTGTAGACTTTGTCTCTGCTCTTGTGATGCCGGTAAAAAGAGCCGACTTTAATTTTTTCCTTAGCGTCTTCAAGTTCTTTCTTTAATTCCAGCTGTTCTTTGTGTATTTGTCCCATGTACAAATTCTAACAAAGTTTTCTAACGTTTGTTTCGAAATACTGGCCCGAGACAAACAGCCGTGTTGAATTTTTTCCGGCTACCTCACGACCAGATTTGCCCGTAACCGCCGTAAAGATATACGTCTTTCAAAACAACCGGTTGCTCCTGACAAACATCAGAAGCCGTGGCTGGGATCTCCCCGGTGGCCACATAGAATCAGGCGAAACACCAGAACAAGCGATCACCCGAGAGTTAAAGGAAGAGACCGGCGCAACCGTCGAACACTTCGAGCTTATCGGCTACCTGAAGATCACGAACGAAAAAGAGAACGAACGGAACAAAAAATACCCAAAACTGAGCTGTATCCTTGTCTACAAAGGCCAAAACGCAACGGTCGACTCTGATCATACCTTCCAGCTGGAAGCAGCCGAGAGCAAGTTTGTGCCAATAGACCAATTGGCACATGTGCATCATGATTGGAACGAAGCAAAGGCCGAAGTAGTAGTTTATGCGGCTAACTATGTGGATATGCTACGCTGTGGTTAAATGTCACGGGGAGAGCCATTATGCCTTACAAGTACCCTTTTTCGTCCCATAAATCCGCGGTAATCCCGCAGGGTAAAAAAGGAGTCGATTACGATCTTTGGCAACTGCCTGAGATAGATTTAGATACTCTATGGAGCGGGGTAACTGGACCAATAGTTGAAATTGGCGGTCCAAGTGATCTGGGTTTTTACTTCCTAGATGGTATTTTTTTGCCGACAAAACCAATCATTACCAATATCTCTCACAACCCCACTCCTTATGCAGCAAAGGCAGATAAGTTGGCAGCCATGATAGATGAGATTGTAGATGGCTGCAAAATGCCATATAACGATGGATCGGTCGGGGCTCTGTTGATGGCAAACATTACCTGGGTAAAAGATGACTGGGTTGAGAAGTCTGACGAGAAGCGTGAACGGTTATTACTACAGGTTGAACGAGACAATGCTGTGGCGGCATATGAAACGGCACGTATCGTGGCTGGCGTAGAGGATGTGGGAGCGACACGTGTCGCTCAGTATCCACAGATTCTGCGGGAAGCTGCACGTGTGTTGCGGCCCGGTGGCCTACTACTCATAGACGGCGCAACGACTGAAACGTTCGCTCTTTTGCGCTTGCTCGGTTTTGAAATTATTGGTTTATTACAGGATTTTGAGGCGTTCACGAATAAAACCACTGGCGAAGTATTGGCACGCAAGTCATCACAAGCATGAATCATTGGAGTAAGGCTGGATAAATAAATGACCTTAGATACGGTCTTTTATAGTGCTTATGTCTGGCTGGCCATAGGGGACGATTTACGAACGCTTTTGATGCTGAAAACTAGAGAGTACTAGATATTATTTGTCTAAGACGCTCCTGAATGTAGAAATATTTATAATCTTTACGTTTTTATAACTCTCAAGTATAAGTAAATCATTATCCTCGGTTACTAGATAGTCAGCCCCACCCTCATTTGCAGCAGCCAATACGTAATCGTCAAATGGGTCCCGGCAGATTCGCTCGATTGATTTGGGCTTAACGACTTCGGATAGTCTAGCGAGCAGACGAACGGTAACCTTAGCCTTTTGTTTAGTAAAATCCAATTTTAAGATTAGAACCGACTCAAGTTCTCCAAGGATGTAGTCAGAAGTTATGTGCACTATTCTTTTTTCGGAAATAATCGTTTTGAATAAAATCAGCTCTTCACGTCTGGTAAGCCTCGCCAGAATATTAGTGTCATACAGAATGCGCATTTGAGGCTAATTCGTAACTTTTAGCTTTTCGCGGCGTACCTCTTTGACGGCGCGAACAAAATCCTCGTCGGTCGTGTAGCCATTCTTTTGCACACCTTCGGCCGCCTCTTCCATGAGTGCTTCAAGGAGTTGCCAATCATCCATCTCATCACGAGAATTATCTGCCCGTAGCTTACTGACCAGTGCCTGACGAATGTAGTCGCTACGACTAGCAAAGTCTTTTTTTGCAGCTCTATCTATCTTATTAACTAGCTCTTCTGGTAAAGATATGTTGATGGTTTGTGTAGACATATTGTATAAACCTTACTTGTAATCAATACATAAATTGTATGTTATTTGATTAATCCCTGTCAACAAGACGAAGGTCTGTTTATAAAAGATTTGGAACTAGTTGTCATATTTCGAACATTCAACAGGGAAGCAAAATCAAAAACTCGACTACAATAGTCGAGCCTAATCTGTTCGCGTCCCTTATGGCTGAGCATAAGGGACACGAAGTAGAATATATCCCTCCCGCAACCTCCTAAGTATAAGGGCGATATCGGCCACCTCAATGTCGTTCGTCCTATAGGGCGCTCCACATTGACGTGCCCGCTGCTGCCCTTGCCCGGTTTTTGAAGCGGGAGGTCGACTCGCTCAGAAACGAAATTACTTTCAAGGAGGTTTTTTATATGGACAGAAACATAGATACTTCGCGAGCTGTAAAAATCGCACGGCTGAATGATCGGTTCCGGGAGATGGCGGTTGACGTCATCGTGACCAAGGGTGTGATACATGGAGTGCCAAATGTTATTGGCTTACTGAAAAAGGTTGAACGGTTTGATGGCTTCAATGAGGATAACGATCCGCACGGCGAACACGATTTCGGCTCACTCAATTGGTACGGTGCATTGATCTTTTGGAAGATCGATTACTACGAAAGCGAGTACCAGTTCTGGTGCGATCCTTTGTCACCTCACTGCAAACGAGTGATGACCGTGATGTTAGCAGAAGAGTACTGATACGTCTGCGCTCAAAGCCCGGGAGCTGTTAATCGGCTTCCGGGCTTTTTTATTTGCAACATGCAACTTCAAGCCGCTTCCCAAATCTTGCAGATAATCCCCGTCTTTCTGACATCATCAAGGATTGCGAATTTTATGTGTACATCTTCACGGTCTGGTACGTTTTCAAGCAGTTTGCTCGTTCGCCGCTTGGCGTATATAAGTGCAGCGACGGTTGGGCAGATACATAAAATTGTCGGCCGTTCGGTTTCGTTCGACAGGCGCTGCCAATCTTCGAAATCATAGTCCAGATAATCTACGTAGTCTTTGAGCCGGCGTCGAACCCGGTAGCGCGGCAAGGATTCGTCGAGCAGCTCTAGAAGGTATGTCTGCTTCGTATCCCCGGACTGCTTTATGTAACATATATCCGGATGCACCGGACATTCATTTGCCAGGAAGTGGAATGCACCGGCAGGGTCAGCAAAGTCCGCGCGTGTTTGGAAGATGAATTGCACGGTATTATCGGACTTATGGGCTAGTTCGATCGCGATGTCTGCCAGGAACATTGAACGTCCAATGAATTCGTTCGAGCGTTTGTTTTCGTAATACCGGTTGCGAATTTCGTTAGCGGGATATTCATTTGTCGAGCGTAGGTACCGCACGCCATTGATGCCGAGGTGGTAAATAGCGGGCTTAGATTTTTCGGTAAAGCTGGTCGAGTAGATCCAGGTTATGTATTCTTTTTCTCGTAAATCTCTGAGCCAGGCATCAACTCTATGATGTTTCTTATGATGCAGTAAGGTTTGTAATTGGATACGGTTTAAGAATCGGTACGTGTAGAGCAATCTCACTATTTCCTGTTGCTTCTTCGTTATGCTTGGTAGGTTTTCGTGTGGTGCATTCATCTCAATGTAAGCATGTGTCTAGCGAGGTGGAAGGTACGTTCATGTGCCTATCCCCTACCTACTCCTCGTAGGGTAACTGTTAGGTTGCACAGATATTGTATAACTACTTCTTAGAATTGTTAAATATTTGTATCAGTCCGCTGATACAATTTATGCGCAGCATATTGCCGTAGCGTACACCACGTCTTCGCGCTAAGATCACTACCATAGACCGGATGTGCTTATCGTTATAGAATAGCCGCACATGCTGTATTTCTTTGTCTTACTGCTTTCCGTAATTGTCTTTTTCATGAAGCTGCAATCCTCCCAAATGAAGGGACGAAGCGGCGAGCGTTTCGTTGCACATAAACTCAAGCAACTGGACCGTAACCATTATTGGGTACTCAATAATCTACTCCTGCCCTCCAACGGCAAGACGCCGACAACCCAACTAGACCACCTGGTAATCTCCACGTTTGGTATTTTCTGTATCGAAACAAAAGCATACAGCCATTGGATTTTCGGAAGCGCTTCCAAACCATACTGGACGCAAGTGATTTATAGGAACAAACACCGTTTCTATAACCCCCTTTGGCAAAACGAAACCCACATAAAAGCCGTCGAACGGGTAATCGGGCGGAAAAACCTGAAAGAGCCGATCGTATCGCTCGTCGCCTTCCCGGCCGCAACGAGATTGCGTCTCTACGGCACGTACGGTGTCGGCAAAGTTCAGCTGATAATGAGCCGCATCAGTTTAAAAATGGACCCGGTCTATACACCCGAGCAATGCAAGATAATGGTTCACCAATTACAATCCGCCAAAATACAAGGCATGAAGGCACGCAGGCAGCACATCCGGGATGTGCAGGCGTTGCGGGCATAAGCCACGTACATATGTTTGCTCAACTTAGTTATCTACTAAGCGCATACCATAGCTGCCAACATGCACGGCGCTAATGCGGGCGATAATCTCCATGATGTTTAAGGGCTGCGGGAGGATAGAAATATCAGATACAATTACTAAACTCGGCAGTTCGAATCTTACATCTCCAAAAAAGCCCCCGCACTCGTGCGAAGGGCTTATTGGTGATGGATTATCAGTAGCAATGTTAGCGGTCGAGTCGACTCATGTCCGCGTTAACCGATTGTGATACGGCTGCCAATTTCTCCTGTACGGGTGGCAGGTCGGTGTGATCACCATCGTCTTGCTTTTGTAGTGGGAACGGCCATGTACCGGTCGTCATTTTTGTTGCGGCATCGTAGCTAAACGTAACATTGCCGGACGTGCCGTCGATGACTACTTCACTGCCATCAGAAAACGTCACAAGATATACCGGTGTGGATGTCTTGCTGTCCAGCAGCGTAGCGCGAACGATGGTCTTCGAGCTAAACAGTGCTTGCGCGATATTAACCGCGCTCTCGAAGCTGGTACTGGCAGTAGCGGTTGTGTCGGTGGTTGTCGGCACAGTGCTGCCGGTATTGGTGGTTACACTACCGGAACTTGCAGGCTGGTTGGCGTTAGCACTGGTATTCGTATCGACATCTGCGCTGCTCGTGTCGTCCGTCTTGCTCACCGATACAGCAGTCTGTGCATGAGCGGCTCCAGTAGCATGTACGCCCGAATCGCTGACTTCCGCGGCAGTGTTGACGGTATTGCCGGTATTTAAGCTGGCATGACCTTGCGCATGCACAAAGCTTGGCACCGCGACAAGACCGAGGATTGACGCCCCTGCGGCTACATTCTTGAATGTTATTTTGGTTATTGGAATTGCCATAGATAGTTATCCCCCTATGTTAACTTTTAGTACTATATGTAACGTATGGTGGAATGATTCGTTACATATTAATAGGCACTATAGAAAATATGCATCGTAAGCGGAGATTCACAAAGATGTACGATACCTATGCCGACGATATATTTCGTTATCATTTTGTGCACGTCCACGACCGTGACTTGGCAGAAGACCTCACGGCCGATACCTTCATGCGTGCCTGGAAAGCAATTGACCGCTTCGATTTCTCACAGACTCGGCCATGGCTATACAAGATAGCCCAGAACCTGTTGTACGATCATTGGCGTAAACGTCACACCGAGCTACTGCCGGAAGACTTTGATGTTGCCTCGGATGTCGATCTTGAGGAAGGTTTGGAACGAACGTTTGCCCGGCAGCGTGTCCGTGATGCCATTACACGTTTATCTGAGCCTATGAAATCAGTGGTCATCTTGCGCTTTATTTCCGGTTACTCCGCCCGCCAGACGGCAGAGAGTCTCAAGCTCAGCGAAAGTAACGTTCGCGTCATACAGTACCGTGCGTTGAAGCGACTACGAGGTTATTTATCATGAAAGATATCCGACTCAAACGGCAGTTACGCGCCCACGCAACTACACATCAGGAGGCCAATGACCTGGCTGCAATTGCAAGCGGGTTGCGCCGGGCATCACTGCCGCACCTTAGCCAGGAGGCCAAAGACGACATAGCCGGGCAGCTCGGCATTCACCCCCGCCGTTACCGTATCGAGCGACGACTAAAGTTAGCCACCGGCTTTGCAGTCCTGGCATTCCTTGCCGTTTCGATACAAAACGCTACACCACAGAGCCATATGTATAGTGTCAAGAACACGGTCGACAAGCTCTTACCATGGTCCCATCCGTTACCGTTACCATCACCTCGCCAATCACTCGCGCCGCACACTGAACGGCCGGTGGTACGGACACCGACTGCCCATAACGACAACCGAGCGGTTATTCCCCCATCCGATCAAGTTATAAACACCCCAACGGAAC
>CAYVOS010000047.1:0-6812 GCA_964453515.1 uncultured Candidatus Saccharibacteria bacterium
TTGTTGAGAACTCGCCCTTGGACACGTTTTGGGGTTTTTATGAAGACGGCTCAGGGCAAAACCAGATGGGGTATATTTTGATGCTGATTCGGAAGGAATTGCAGCAATAAACCCTGCAACTATCCTAAGGTCAAACGATATAGGGACAAGGGGGTATGTAACTCAAGTTATATAAATTTTTGATAGTGACATGAACCTAACGTAAAAAATATCGTGTTTATAAAACTAAGCCCCCAACAAACATAAACAATATACTACTAACTCTTAGAGCGTATAGGCTGCAGTCTGTTTTGATGTTTCCAGTAGGTGTTTAACACGGAACATAATGGCCAGCCACATATTGACATACTTAGCTAAGCTAGCTAATATATAAGCATGAAGGCTATATCAATACATGATGCCAAGAGTAATTTAAGTAAATACATTGAAGCCGCCAAGAAGGGTGAGAAAATTTATATAGGGGGGTTTGGGAAAGCAGAAGTTGTACTAACCAAACTTTCTGCCGAGGAAAGTAGTTCATTTGCAAAGCGTAACTTTTCTATAGCGAAGGGTAAAGTTAAAGAAAAAAATGACTCATTTTCGAAATCGACAGAAAAGCAGGTAGCCAACGTACTTTATGGTGATTAAGTATGAAGCTATTACTTGATACCCAGACGTTTATTTGGTTGATTAACGATGACAAGCGACTAGGGGCTGCCGCACAAACCATACTCCATGACCCAGCCACCGATCTTAGCCTTAGCTACTTTTCAGTATTTGAGATGATCATAAAAGCTAGTATCGGAAAATTAGAATTTGACCATGACGTTATCAGTGATCTGCCCAAAATGGGGGTTGAACTATTACTACCTGGCCCAAAATCTTTAGTAGGATACAAGATCTTCAATCCTGACAATAACGATCCGTTTGATAACGCCCTGATCACTACTGCCCTAAATGAAGAACTAGTGATCATGACAAGCGATGACAAAATCCTCAACACCAATACTGTCGGCCTTCGCTTAGTAGACACTAAACTATAGGAAGAGTTCGAATCCCTCATCCCCAGCCATAAGAGACGAAGACGTTTAAAGGCCCTGCTTTTGTACATGTTGAGGAAGAATACTATATATAGTCGATGACTTATACGATTTACTAATATTTTTATTACTACGTACTCAGCCACGAGATAATTTACTATTTGAATAATTGCATTATTGAGTCGAGCAAATCTTGCTTTGTTACGTCATTTAACTTGCCATAAGTATCTACAATTATTGATGCATCTCCAGTAAAAAGCTTATCTGGTCTTGCGTAACTAATTAAATTAAGCCTGCCGCTATTAAAGTTATCGGGAGTTAATTTTATTGCACCATTCTCAGAACGGTCTTTTGATGTAATCTGGCAGAATATTAGATCGTTAAAGTCTGCCTTAGCAACTACTACTGCAGGGCGCAGTTTTTTACTAGATAAATCTGAGAACGGAAAAGGTAATATAACCACATCCCCTACTGCAAAAATGCCCATGCCTCATCTTCCTCTGGCGTATCCCATTCTTTTGCAAGAGCCTGTTGACTCATAAGCAAAGTATCACTAATTTTGGGCTGTTTCTTTTTGACTGGAGTAATTTTTAGACCATCTTTTACGAGTTTAATTTCTACATTGTCAATCAAGCCACTTTCCTCTAGTAGAGGTTTTGGTATACGAATGCCTTTTGAGTTGCCTATACTAATAATTGCTGCTTTCATTGTAATTACATTATACTTACGTTGGTAATTATCTGTCAAGTCAAACCCGATAAATTTAAGTTTATCCGGTCTAGCAGGCTGTAGACAATATTGAGAAACTTGTTTAGAAACACAGTGAACGTAAGCCGAAAAGGTTCATGACCGGCATGCTCAGCCAAGTTAGCAACATACAACCACAGTAACTTCCTTGGGTTCGAAAATCGGACTATAGCTTATTCCAAAGATAATGGAAGACTCCACAGGGGAGTCTTTTTATTTGCCACAAGTTAGCTATGATAGATACATGATTAATGAAGAAGCTTTTCGTAAACAAGCACAGTCAGATGGCATAACACACATTTCTACCGGTGTTGCTGTTATTAAAGACGGTAAGGTTTTGGTTGTAAGGCGAGTAGCGCACGATGATACCCTAGCTGGCGAATGGGAGCTGCCAGGCGGGGGCGTAGACGTCGGTGAGACAATCGAACAAGGAGCTATCCGGGAACTCCAAGAAGAAACAGGTCTAGAAGTTCATAAAGTCATCGACACATTCGAGGGGTTTGACTATACGACCCCTAAAAAGCCCAGAGTCCGTCAAATTAATTTCAAAGTGAGCGTAAAGCCAGGAGATATTCGACTATCAGAGCATGATATGTATAAGTGGATTACAGTGGATGATATTCCTGGACTAAAAACAAACAGTGTCATGCAAGACTGCTTATATCGATCCTTCGCTTAGCCTACCATGCTCATAAGTAAGCACTTTTAGGCAAGCAGTGCTCTTACTTTCACCATTGAGTCTGGGTCAATAGCAAGAGCTAAAATTCGAAAATCCGACCATAGTCCCAGCCGGGCGTGTACGTTATATAACGTATAAATCTATGGAAAATACGCTGGATATGCTACCTGGCTAAATAATAATTCCAGGCTGATATTTCGAGAGAGAAGTATCTTAAAGTGTATTTTCCAAGATTGACCGAAGTCCGTTTAGCCATAGTAAACATACGTCACTAGCCTCGTCCCTTGTATCAATCTCTAGTAAAATACCCTACCATGCGGTACGCTTATTGGTAGGAAAACTAATACAGACATGGCCACTAAAGATCAACTGTCCATACAATATCCATCTGTCGCAGTCACTGGGCTAGATGTGCCGAGAGGGCTACAGGAGCACGACGATCGTGCATTGGCAGCCAATGGTATGTCACCAGATACCGGTCCTGCCAATCAGAAGATGCTGGTTGGTGCGACAATAGTGGCTGAAGCAGTCACCCCAACGGAAGCCGAAACCATACAGACAAGCCAAGAAGAACGCACACAGGCATTTGCATTCGGACTGCAAAATCTCATTAACCTGATAGCCCATACTGCCTTCAGGGATCGATGTAAGGCCGAGAAGATCGATGAATTTGATGACAAGAACCCGGCCTATTGGAAGGTGTTAGCGAGATTTGCTGGTGAGCGCGTTGCCCTATACCGGGGAAAGCTCGGGGACAGACTAGAATTCAGAATACTCGAACTTATGGCTGCAACACCAGCCTACTACTATACGCAGAAAGAGATCGACGACGGTAAGGTCAATAGCAAGAGCCACTTTAGCGACAACCTCAGCTACATTTCCACTTACCATGGGCTGATCTCAGATACCGCAGAACGTTTCCCTGACTTGGGAGCTAGAGAGCTGACTCTCACATTACTGAACTCGACCAATACGACGATCTATGATGATCGTGAACGCCAAGCGTGTGCTGACCTTGTACGAAGTCGGGTTCGCGCCATACAACGCGAGATCGCGTTCGGAGACATACTCAGGCAAATGGGCGATCCGTACCGCCGCGCCACGCCACTAGAAGATCAGCAGGGCTTCGATTACATTCTGAACGAAGGGCTGCCTACACAGAGAAAAATTGACGTTAAACTGAGCCTGCACGAAATAGAGAATCGTACTGATCAAGTATCTCCTGTTGCCTTGAAAAATGGTGTCTATCTCGTCTATGCAATGATTCGCGACCGTGAATTACATGACAGCTTCCACATCTCCGACGAAGATGCCAAAGTAAAAGCCAAAGCACTCGAAAATTACCTCAATAATGCTGCTGAACATTCATCGGCCCGAACTGCTGAGAATTAACAAATGGTACAATACAGTAATCATGACACCACGAATTGTCGAATACGATGTTGTTAAACCCAAAACCTCTCAGGAGATCCGTGAACGTGTGGCAGCAGCACTAGGCAGCGGCACCGTATGCATACTCCAGCTTGTCGTACGCTCGAGACAGGAAATACCACCCCCGCAAGACTTACCCATCTCGTTTATAGTACAGCGACCTACGGGTGTTGAAGTCAGCACCGCGTCCACCATCTCAGGCACGCAAGTTTTCCCTAACATTGGAGAGAACGGCCCAACTGTAGAAATGCTGCGAACTACTGTCAGCGTTCATCTTAATGACGATCCGAGTGGAGCCCCTACAGCAAGTGTAACCGTCGAAGAATAGGCATCACAGACCACGGACAGTTGTAGCTGGTAGCAAACTTAGTAGCTTGTCCCACGTACTGCCAGTCTCGTACGGAACCCAAGCCCAAGCAACCACATACTGTGGCGTGCGGGCAATGAGGCAGGCCAGGCTTCCAACTCGAATACCAGCCAAGCGCAGGATAAGATAGACCCTACCGCTGTCAGCCGGTTTGGGGACGATTCCTCAGCACCACTCAGTCTGTTTGCGCCAGGTACGTGCTGAGCTTTCGAACGCTTCTTGGGATTGCTTACCAAGCAGTCAGGGAACACACCGTTCTAGAAGCAGGCCTCGTGCCAAATCTGGCAGGGCACGGATGGCCGTACTAATGTAGTTTGGGCACCGCCAACGTGATGTACCGGCATTTGTCTTACTCCACTGCTGCAGCGTGTGTTGGCAGGTGCTGTAGTACCTAAACCCTCGTTGTTTCATGCATAAGTAATGTCTAACGACAGTACTTATTGCCAATTAACAGCGTTAAAACAGGCTAAAAATTAACACGTTTTGCCTATAGTTTGAAAGTCCGATATTATGAGCGTAGATATAGAACATGGCAGAACTTACCGTAGAAAACGATCATCTAGTTTTGAAATTATCAGCCGTCGAAAAAGCTGAAGCTGTTCATGGTGACCTTCATGTACCTACTTCAGAAGTTCAAAAACTCGAAATTATAAGTGATGCCGCAGAGATGACACGTATTAGAACAGGGTTTAAGGTTGGTATGAGGGTACCAGGCTATGCAACCGTAGCTACTGTCCGTCGTCCAGGCTATAAAGCCTTTGTCGCAGTCCATCACGATACACCAAAGGCAATTAGGGTTACGCTGAAGGGCGATTCATACAATGAGTGGGTGGTAGGCGTTGCAGATCCTGATTCAGTGCTAGCTAGTCTAAAACTCAATGACCGAGCAGATAGTTAAACCGCTAACAGAGCCTTCACCCTCGCCATTGACGCAGGGGCAATAATAAGCGTCAGAGTTCGAAAAACGGGCCGTAGTTCCAATCATAAGGGACGTGAACAGATTGGACTCGACTTTTTGTCGAGTTTTGTATTTATTTTTCTCCCGTAAGGCAAAAAAGTATTTGTATTAACTTTTGATATAATCCATTTATGGATTTAAGGAAGCTCATACAGGAATATTACAGAGACAACAGGCACATGCAACTTGCCACTGTTAGTAATGGGCAGCCGTGGATTTGCACTGTTTACTATGCAACCGACAATGATTTCAATTTGTATTGGACGTCCAGGAGATCAAGACAGCATTCAATAGAGATCAGCACTGATCCAAAGGCTGCAGTAACAATAGTTAAAGACATTGAAAGAAAGCAAGCATTGCAAATAATAGGTAGTGCTTATGAAGTCGATAATAACGATATACTTCGTGTTCACAAGTTATATCAAGAGAAATTCGGTCAAGAAGATTACGACATAGAAGAAATGAAAAGTCGCAATCCTGATGGACGTGCCTACTGGGTTTTTAAGCCAAGCGTCATCTCATTATGGGATGAAGTAAACTTTCCCGATAATCCAAAACAAATATTTGAACTCCTCCAAAAAGATTGAACCTATAGCGAAAAGGTTTCTGACCGACGTGTTCAGCTGTACCGGTTATGCTTAAAAGACTTCTTCGGAAGTCTTTTTGTTTTGATATAATTTGTGAGAAATGAGTACTGGAACTTCAACAAGCGACGTGGCAGCATGGATGCTATCAGTTGTCCAAGAGCATGGCGAGCTAACTCAGAATAATGCATATTACATGATCAACAAGCAATTTGGTAGCGGGTTCACTACGGTTGCCAATAACGGAAGCCCCTCAATAAAAAGCAACGTGCTGGCAGCGTTTAAAAAGATAAGCGAAGATACAGTCGTTTGGGAGCGTGGTGAAAAGAAATGGCGCAAACGGGAATTTTATGATGCACCAGGCAGGGAGCAGAATTAAAAGTTACGAAGTACATTAATTAAAGACAGCCAACTATTTTTGACCTTGGATTATGAAGCAGCGCATGCCAGAAGAGGTGGTCGTCGATACCAGATTTCTATTGGTAAACTGATGCTGTCAGTTATCGGGTGGCCGAGATCAGTATAGGACGCTTACTCCCAAACGCGGCTCTTGTTGTATTCCTCTTTAGCCCTGATGGCGTTTTCAAAATCCACCCCGAGATGATTCGCTACTGCGCTCAGGACCATGATGATATCTGCTACCTCGTGCGCTGCTTCTTCATCGTAGGTCTTGGCCGAACGTAAAACCGCGCTCTTCTTCCATGACGGAAATGTACTGCTGCATGTCCTTGAGGGAAGGGTTGTCTTTGAAATGTAGTTTGCTCTGTGTATGCTCAATGAGCAGTTTTAATCCTAGGGCTCTCGCCTTAGGCAGGTTAGGGTTGGTAGAATAAGCCATGGTAGGCTCCTTTCATTGTTAGGTTGGTACTAACAGTTTAGGATGTCTACCAATTTATGTCGCAAAGGTGTTGAGATACTACGAAACTATAGCTTTTTTAGGTATATTATGTTAACGTAGTTTTACTTTGTGAGCCCGCTCGTAGCCCTCAATCCGGACACCGAGCGAACCTACAGCTGGGAATGAAAC
>CAYVOS010000048.1:0-6708 GCA_964453515.1 uncultured Candidatus Saccharibacteria bacterium
AAGAACTTCCGAGGCATCGTAGGCGCCCATTACTTACATTTCCCCCCAATTAAAGCTATGACCGTTCGACAGTTACTGGAAAGGAGCGCTACCAATGGCTTACGTGACACCGCTGCCATCAACTCGTAAACTAAGGCGACTTGCAGAGTGGGGAGGACCGTTCCCAATTAAAAACCGACATTTGGTGCTAGCCGCCGAACGCTTCGATTTGGGAGAAAATGTTATAAATTTTTTAAAACTTTTCCCGAAATACACCGTATTCGAAAGTCGCGAGGAATTTATATACCAATGTGTAGTCATTGAGCAATATCTGCGTGCTAATAAAACAATGCCGATGCAGTTTATAGAGCTTATGTACACGCAACATAGGCATATGTTTCAATACCACCCAAACAACAACTAGACTTTTACCCGCTATACCGTTATACCTATCACTTATATAAGGACTTGTAAGAGAACACCATCGCGGCTCAAAACACATTGGCGAAGTCGTTGCACATCATATTGTGACCCAATCGTAGCGGTATAGGCATACTGTTTCGAATTCACTATGTATCCTATCGGGGGTACAGTCGTTTTTCCCAGGACTTCTTACAGCTGTAAAAAATCTCACATGCCCAAAGTAGAGTGACGTGCTATACCTGTATTGTGCCATGAGCATTTTGCTCCAAAGCAAAACGATAAACGGATATATCGGGCACATGAACCTGCACAAGGCTAGGTCTCAGGCTCAGTAACGAAAGTTTAAACGAGCTTGACGCGCAAGACACATAAATATATTCCGACTCTGCAATATGAGTCATTCTATTTTTCCGAAGCAACCGACAAATAACAAAACACTCAGCAAAGCCCAAACAAAGAGTTATAGGCTTTTTACACGGGCACGTTAATATCCAACAGGAGGGAATATGAAAACGAGAGCGAAAACGAAATTTGCAGCATTACGCGAGAGGTACTACCTAAGCGAAAGTGGCTTCGTCAGCCTTAAGTCCAAGCTGCAGGACCTGTATAAAAAGCGGGCAGAACAATTAGGACGCATGCGCGCCCTGAAGGAGCAACAATCAGACAATCTGTTCATCGAAGATTCGACGTACATCCAGACAGTAAGCTCTATTCAATTTCTGGAGAGTGAATCACAACGGCTAGAGACAGTCCTAGCAAATGCCAAGATCTTCGATTCAAGCAGTAAGCACCCGCCACACCGCGTTCGGCTTGGATCCCAGGTATTGCTGGAAACGTCCGAGAGTAAGGAGCGAAGGGAATACACCATTGTCGATTCTGTTGAAGCTGACCCATTCAACGGAAAGATATCCGATGAGAGCCCATTAGGCCAACAACTGCTTGGCAAGCGACTTTCTGACACCATCATCCTGAATAACCTATCCAAACAGCACAAGAAGCCGCTAGCGCTGAAGCTCGTAAGTATCCGGTAAGCCACTGGTTGCTCATTACACTCATTCGTAAAAGCCCAATAGAGTAGATAGGTGTTGGGCTTTTTCATATGCGGTTTAAAGTGTAGAATTACCGAAGTATTAAAAATATAGTTATGTATTTCGCCACAACGCAACTGAATACGACACTTCAACAGTCAAGCAGCGTTCTAAGACAGGTCAGCGAGACTGTTTTTAATGAGCGCTCGATTCTAACACTCGTCGCTGCTATCTTCTTTTCGTTTATACTCGGTAGAATCTTCGCCAGCTTCGTTCGCCGGTTGACGCAAATCTTAAGCCGGCAAGCCGACAAAACACAGAACCTGGCGACCGTAAACCGGCTCCGCAGCATTGAAACATTCCTCGTGTTGTCCATTGCCATTGTTCGCGCCTTTATTATGATTTTCTCCCTATACTTCTGGTGGGTCTTATCCCATCCAGATCAACAGCCTGGAGCAATCATTGGCGCGGGTGCTTTGGCCGCCTTAGTCTTGAGCGGAATGCTCAGCCCGATTCTACGTGACGTTGCATACGGTAGTCTCATGATGTCCGAGCACTGGTTCGGCATCGGAGATCACATCACGATCGAACCGTTCAATTTACAGGGAGTTGTTGAACGCGTTACCTTGCGCTCCACCAAAGTTCGCTCTCTTAGCGGAGAAATGGTCTGGGTCAACAACCAAAGTATAAATGCCGTTAAAGTCACTCCTAAGGGCTTGCGAACTATTGCACTTGAATTGTTCGTAAATGATCTCGAGGCAGGCATAGATCTCGTAGAAGAGACCAACCGCCATTTACCCACTGGTGCTTTGTTGGTAGCAACTCCTCTAAGTATCATGACTGAGGTGAACGTCAGTGAAAATCTCTGGCACATTACCGCAATTGCGGATGTAGCTCCTGAACGGGAATGGCTTATGAACACATTTGCCATTCAAGTTATCAAGGAACTTGACGGAGCAAAAAAGAAACCCACACTGGCAACCGAGCCAATTACCCGTAATGCTGATTCAGATGCCGAGCGACGCTTTGCCCGTACAATTAAAAATGCCCGTAAACAAACGGTGAAACGATCAATTAAAAACCACAGGCGAGTAGCAAAAATCTAGTAGCGGTCATGCTTACACCTCCTGTATAATCTGTACGGAGATGACCATTCATTCTAATCCAACGTCGCAAGACCCTCTGGCAACGGCGTTGAAAAACAGTCAGTTGTTCGTCAAACTTGCGAGTTTATTTACATTTTCCACCGGTATTCTCCTGACATTAGTACCACTCCTTCATCACTCAGGACTATCAGAACACCTTGTACGAATCGTCTTACCGCCAAAGGTTGAGCTAGCAAACTCCGTCAGCCTCCTGGCCGGTTTAACGCTCACCTATCTAGCATATGAACTGCTACAACGAAAACGAAGCGCCTGGATAATTGTATTGGGGGCATCGATTGGAACGGTTATTGCGCTTGCATACCTCACCACGCCAACCGTCCATATGCTGTTCCTGCTGCTCGTAATAACTACGCTGCTCATCGGGCACGACGAATTCGTCGTTAAAGCGCCAGCAGTACACATCAGGCAAGGGATATCATTGCTTATCGGCAGTCTTCTGGTGGCACTTCTATACGGTACCGTCGGTTTTTGGTTGCTGGATAAACGGGACTTTGGCACCACATTCACACTACGTGAAGCATTCGAGAACACCTTACGCCAGTACACTTTAATCGGCGATACCGGACTTATCCCGCAAACTCGCTATGCTCAATGGTTCTTAAACTCCTTCACAATCGTCGGCATCGTGACTATATTTTACTGTCTCTACAATATCCTGCGGCCACTACGATACGAACTACGCGAAGCACCGCTCGAGCGCGCGCAAGCCCGCGAGCTGTTGGATAAATACGGTGGCGAAATCGACGATTACTTTAAGCTCTGGCCACCAGATAAATCATACTTTTTCTCAAGCGACAATGAAGCATTTATCGCCTACGGAGTAGCCCGAGGTGTAGCGATTTGTTTTGCAAATCCTGAAGGTCGTCCCGGCTCCATTCGGCCGCTCATGCAGGAATTTAAAGAGTTCTGCTACAACAATGGCTGGATTATCGCCTTTATCTCAGCCAACGACAAGTACAAACCACTATTCGATGAATTAGGCTACGCAAGGATAACGATTGGCGCCGATGCAGTGATCGACATTGATACCTTCTTTAGCGAAACAGTCCGCAACAAGTATTTCAGAAACATCGTCAACCGATTCACAAAAGCCAACTTTACTACCGAACGCTACCTGCCTCCGCACAACCCCAAGTTGATTACCGAGCTAAAGTACGTATCAAACGATTGGCTGAAGGTTCCTGGACGTAAAGAATGGTACTTTATCACCGGGCGCTTTTCACCGCAGTACTTCGCGGAAACACCACTGTTTGTACTCCGCGACGAAACCGGCAAAGCACTGGCGTTCGTAAACGAACTCCCACGGTACAAGGCAGGGGAGGCCACTATCGACTTGATGCGCCACCGCCGTGGCATTCCGAAGAATGCCATGGATTATCTCTTTATTGAACTGATGCGTAAGTTACAGGATGAAGGCAATATTCTCCGGTTCAATCTCGGCTTATCGCCGATGGCCCGCGAACAATTCTCTGACAGCGCCAGTAAGCGGCTCATGGATTTCATCTACCGCGCTCCACAAGCCTTCATTTCCACCAAAGGCCTGCACCAGTACAAATCGAAGTTCGAACCGGTCTGGGAGCCACGATATGTTTACTATACTGGCACGACAGCGTCGCTACCAAAAATAGGACTGGCATTGCAACGCCTGAGTATTCAAAAACATACTAACTTGCGCTAATTTTTTCTTAAGGATATCTGCAGCTGGCTTCAATATAGTTCCGCACATGAATACAATAGCCCTAGGTGTCAGGAACGCATTCCGTAACGCAACGCGTAGTGTATCAATCGTAATAATTCTCGGACTCAGTATCGGTTTAAGCTTGGTCATGCTTATCGCCCATCAGGCCGTCAGCCAGAAAATAGCCGCTGTCAAAAGTTCAATCGGCAATACGGTCACGATTGCACCGGCTGGCTTCAACAATTTCTCTAACGTTAACAATGCACTAACAACTTCTGAGCTTTCAAAAGTCATGTCCATAGCGCACGTCACGAACGTAACCGAGACACTCACCGACCGCCTCACGACCATAGGTTCAGCTGAGCCATCATTCTTTCGCGGTGGTAATGGCGCAAATACAAACGGCAACAATCAGACGAACCTGACCTCGCCGATTACCATTAACCGAAAAGGCGGCTTCCATGTCTCCGTAATCGGTGGAGGAGCCCTGCCGTCAAACTTCAAGCCGCCCATCACTATAATCGGTACGAACGACCCGGCACAATTGAACAGTGAAACCGGCAATGCCGTCAGTCTACAAAGTGGCAAGTTCATCAATGGTACTGCCAACACCAACGACGCCATGGTCAGCACCAGCATGGCCAGCAAAAACAACCTGAAAGTAGGGTCTACCTTTACCGCGTACGGCTCCACCCTTACGGTCACCGGTATCTTTGATACAAGCACCCGAGCCGCAGAGAATGACATCGTAGTCTCACTGCCAGCCGAACAGAACCTGAGCGGTCAGACGGGCAACGTAACTAGTGCAGTCGCTACCATAGATTCGGTCGACAACTTAAGCTCAGCGACCACCGCCATTAAGAATATTCTCGGCTCAAATGCTGATGTAACAAACTCGCAGGATCAGGTAAATCAAACGTTACAGCCGCTTAATAATGTTAAAACTATTTCACTCTACAGTCTCATCGGTGCAGTGATCGCCGGCAGCGTCATCATTCTGCTTACCATGATCATGATCGTTCGGGAGAGACGCCGCGAAATCGGCATCTTAAAGGCAATTGGGGCATCCAATACACGCATTATTTTTCAGTTCATGAGTGAAGCATTAACCTTTACAATCATTGGCGTCGGCGTCGGTTTGGTGCTTGGCATCGTCGCGGGTAATCCGGTGACCAATATGCTAGTAACCAGCAGTAGCAACACAACAACTACCAGCCGCGGTTTTCCTGGCGGTCCGACGGGAGCCGCAAACGGCGGTGGCTTCTTCAAACGAGGCGGCGAATTTGGTTCGGTCAGAGCTGGCATTCATAACATTCACACAAGCATTGGTATCGGTATCCTGCTCGAAGGCTTGGCAGTAGCAGTTATTATCGCAGCTGTTGGAAGCGCCTTTGCAGGCTGGCTTATCGCGCGAATAAGACCGTCAGAAGTAATGCGGGCAGAATAGGAGATCCATATCATGTTGAAGGTTAGTAATCTTTCCAGGGTATTCCAATCAGGTGACGGCAACGTGTCGGCGGTAGATGATGTCAGCTTTGAAGTCCCCGACGGTCAATTTGCCTCAATCATCGGTAAAAGCGGTAGTGGCAAGACAACGCTCTTAAGTCTGCTAGGCTCATTAGAGAAGCCGACTGGCGGTCATATCGAAATCGACGGCAGAGATATTACGATGCTTAGCGATCACGCCTTAGTCAATTACCGTCGTCAAAAGATCGGTTTTGTATTTCAGGGATACAACTTGATCCCGAACCTCACTGCGCTTGAAAACGTCATGCTTCCACTAAGCTTTGAAGGCATACGAGGCGCTGAACGTAAAACGCGGGCAACAGAGCTCCTAGACTCGGTGGGCGTATCCGGTAGCAAGCAATTGCGAAAACCGGGGCGATTAAGCGGCGGCGAACAACAGCGCGTTGCTATCGCGAGAGCACTCGCTAATAAGCCCAGCTTGATCTTAGCTGACGAACCGACCGGCAACCTGGATTCTGAAACAGGTAAGATGATTTTTGATTTGCTGCATGTCCTATCACGCACCCAAAGCACGACAATCATAGTCGTCACACATGACCTTTCAATTGCCGGCAAAACGGATAAATCGTTCCGATTATCTGACGGAAAACTGGTATCTAGAACTAAATAAGCTGCTATAAGATTCTCGACTTATCCTTGCCCGGCGCATTTTCTTTCTTATCCGTCGGCGTCTGAAAAAAAATATAGTCGCAGTGCGGACATTTAGAAATATTTGTATCCGTATATTCTTTACCACAACTTGGGCATGTCATTGGTTCTATATTTGTCATACCACCAGTGTACGCAGTGCCCGCTAAAACCATGAATGAGATATTCCACTGCGACAAAAGATTACTGGTGTCTGAGCATCTACCGATACAGGCCACCTAGGATGCTAACTTCGAAACCCCCTGATAAATCGCATAAA
>CAYVOS010000049.1:0-6644 GCA_964453515.1 uncultured Candidatus Saccharibacteria bacterium
AGCTTGACGTTCTTCATCAGTTTGAGCCGTTCTTGATCTGTCTTGGCCAAGAATCCATATTCTTTCCGAAGTGCCAGGCTTAAATGTCTAAAGTGGTTGTTCCCTCTTGCAGATAGTTCTTCTTCGACGTTGCCATATTCTGCCAAGAACTCATCGTTTAAAAAGAGTGGTTTAGAGATGGCTACCAGCATCAGTTCCAAAATACGACTCCATTCGAAATCCGCACATTCTGCCTCATAAGTAATATCATACACGCCAGTTGAAGCATTACTATAGGCACCATTCTTTTCAAGCTCTGCCTGAAAATCCCTGGCTCTTGGGATTATCTCATTTGCACCCAAGAGTACATGTTCCATAAGGTGTGGGACTTCCCACTTCTCTTCATATACCAGGTACTCGCCAGCACGGAAGTTGATCTCAAATGTCATGACCTCGGCGGTCGGTACATATATCAAGAGCCCGCGTGCGCCGTTTTTTAAGACCAACTCAGAAACCGTATGCTTCATACCCTTGTTATTCCTCTACTTGCGCTTACGAGCCTGGGTCTTACGCTGTCGCTCGGCTTTGCGTGCTTTCTTACGCTTTTGCTCGGTTTGCTTTTTAACTTGTTGCTCAACTTTTGCCGGCTTGAAGTCTTTCTCTTCGTACTCTTCTTCCGACTCGTTAATACGGTCGACGTTATCAACGGATTGACGAGCCGCCCGCGTAAGGTCGGTCTCGGCCGGTTGGTCAAGTTGATTCATGTCGACCGGTTCTGCATGGAAGAGCGCTCGAATAATGTCATGCCGTAATGCACTCTGCATCTCGTCAAACAATAGCTGCCCTTGGCGTCGATATTCAACCAGCGGGTCCTGTTGGCCAACGCTCATCCAGTGGATACCTTCACGCAAATGATCCATATTTTCGAGGTGCTGCATCCATAAATTGTCGAGTATCTGCAAATACACATCGCGCTCGACTTTGTGTATGATATCCGGCGTGAACGCGGTTATGCGTCCCGCATAAAACTCTCGGGCTTCGGTCAGCAAGATCTGTTCAAACTTGTCTGCACCAGTGTCGAAAAGGCGATCAAGGGTCCTTTCATCGAATGGAAATACTTCGCGAATCAGGTCTTCGTATTGATCTGTTGTAGCAAGTGGAGACCTAACGATCGAGCTCACCTCATCCTCAATAAATAACTTGATTCGTTTGCTAATATTCTGCTGCCTCAGTATCTCCCGACGCATAGCATAGATCGCCTTACGATGACGATTCATGACATCGTCATACTGTACGACGTTCTTACGCTGGTCAAAGTGGAATCCTTCGACCTTCTTTTGTGCGCCTTCTAGGGATTTTGAAATTATCCGATTTTCAATTGGTGTGTCATCATCAACCTTGAGCCGCTCCATAATACTTGCGATACGATCACCACCAAAAATACGCATCAGGTCATCTTGGGTGCTCACGAAGAACTGAGTGGCACCTGGATCTCCCTGGCGTCCGGCGCGCCCACGTAACTGGTTATCTACACGACGCGACTCATGCCGTTCGGAACCAAGCACGAATAAGCCACCGAGTTCCTTAATGCCCTCTCCCAGGACAATGTCAGTACCACGACCAGCGATGTTTGTTGCCAATGTTACCGCACCCTTTTCACCGGCTTTAGCGACAATTGCTGCTTCGCGCTCGTTATTCTTAGCGTTCAATACCTGGTGCGGTATACCTGCTTTTGTTAGCAACTCGCTCAATTGCTCGTTCTTCTCAATTGATGCTGAGCCAATCAATACCGGTTGGCCCTTGGTGTGAAGCATTTGTATTTCGCGAGCAATCGCACGGAACTTACCTGCTTCTGTCTTATAGATGCGGTCCGGCCGGTCATCACGAGCAATCGGTCGGTTCGACGGCACTTCAACCACATCCAGCTTATAGATCTGGTGGAACTCTTCACTTTCTGTCATAGCCGTACCAGTCATTCCAGCAAGTTTCTCGTATAAACGGAAGTAATTTTGGAACGAGATTGTGGCCAGCGTCATACTTTCCTGCTGGACCTCAACACCTTCTTTGGCTTCAATCGCTTGGTGCAACCCTTCGTTGTAGCGCCTTCCTGCAAGCAACCGACCAGTAAACTCGTCAACTATGACAATTTCACCATCTTTCGTTACTACGTAGTCTTTGTCGCGTTTAAAGAGCGCGTGAGCACGCAGCGCTTGTTGCAAATGGTAAATTGCACGAATATTCCCCGCGCCATACAAGTTATCGATACCTAGAACCTTTTCAACATGCTCGATGCCCTTATCGGTTAGGATAACGGTCTTACGCTTCTCATCTGTTTCGTAGTCTAGATCTTTGCGTAATTGTCGTACCACTTTTGAGAATTGTGCATAGGCGTTACCAGTTGCGACACTCGGCGCGGAAATAATTAGTGGTGTACGAGCTTCGTCAATAAGAATGGAGTCCACCTCGTCAACGATCGCGTAGTGCAAGTCGCGCTGACGCAGTTGATCTTCCTCGCGAACCATATTGTCTCGGAGATAGTCGAACCCAAACTCATTGTTAGTGCCGTAAGTAATGTCAGCTTCGTATGCCTCACGACGAGAGACTGGTTTCAGATGCTGCATGCGTGGATCTTCATGGTCTTTATTCATATACTCAGGGTCGTATACAAACGAATGATCAGCCAAAATAACGGCGGTTGTCATGCCAAGGAAATGATAAACTTCTCCCATCCATCCAGCGTCACGTTGCGCCAAATAATCGTTTACAGTCACAACATGCACGCCTTTCCCAGTCAAAGCGTTCAGGTAAACTGCTAACGTAGCCACTAAAGTCTTACCTTCACCGGTCTTCATTTCAGCTACGTTCCCTTCGTGCAGCACCATACCACCAATAAGCTGTACGTCGAAATGACGTTGCCCAAGGGTACGGGTAGCCGCTTCTCGGACGACTGCAAACGCATCAGGTAAAATCTTGTCTAATGACTCTTTATTGAGCCGCTTCTTTAGGACTTCAGTCTGTTCTTTAAGTTGTGTGTCCGACATTTTTTTATATTTCGGACCAAGTTTGTTTACCTCTTCTACGCGTTTTCGTAACCTTTTGACAGTTTTTGCTTGCGGGTCACCTAATACTTTTTTTAAAAGAAAATGCATACTAGCAAATACTCCTGTTATCCACTCCTGAAATCATTGGTACTATTGTACCGTTTTATCTGAGAAAACGCGATAGGTAACGAGTACTTTTCTTTATGCTACTTGGCGTTTGAGTCGAGCTATCACACGGCGGTGTAACTTTGGACTCGCATGAATTTCTTTGTACTTTTTAAGCTGATGTTTCAGCTTTTCTTCGACGATATCGACAGCTGCATATAAATTTAATGTTGCCTCTTCAACGCGCACTACCTCGTGAGGCAAGTGCAATACTACCTCACAGGCATAGAGTACCTTGCTACTTCGTGCACTGTTTTTCTTCAGCAACACTTCAGCGTGAGCGCTTTTGCGTGCATGGCGGGCTATGTACGTGTCAAGTTTGCCAATCTTTTTTGTAACGTATCGGCGTAACTTTTCATCTACACTGGTGTGCACGCCAGCAATCTCGAGTTTTTCGATCATAGTTCCCCTCTTGTTAATATGGAGGCCTTTAGTTTTCGCCCCCTACTTCTATTATATCTCCGTTTGACCAGCCATAAATGGACGTAAAACGACTGGCACAATGAAATGTCCGTCAGCTGTCTGATTATTCTCCAAAATAGCCGCCATGATACGTCCCAGAGCAAAGGCAGTCGCATCATTAGTGTGTACGAGCTCAACTGAACCATCTTTTCGACGTACGCGGATTTTAAGATCACGAGCCTGATAGTCAGTTATGTAGTCCGCTGTATGAGTTTCGCGGTATCTTGCCTGTCCCGGGAACCATGTCTCAATATCGATACCCCGCGCATTCGGCTTACCGATATCGAAGGTGCTCTTTTGGAGTACCTGATATGGCAATTCAAGTTGCTGCACGAGGTACTCTTGGATTGCAACTTGGAGTAGGTGCTCTTCCAGACCCGTCTCGGGCGTGCTGAATACTTCCATCTCGAGCTTGTCGAACTGGTGCATGCGGATGATGCCTTCAGTATCTTTGCCATAAGTACCAGCTTCCCGTCGGAAACTAGTGCTGTATCCGATGTAACGGATTGGTAGCATATCTTCAGGAAGAATCTCGTTCCAATACATCGTGCACAACGTATGCTCTGCACTCGCATTCAGCCAGAGGTCATCTTCTGGTTGGCCAGCACGATAGGTTACCTCTTCGGCGTTCAAGCGTGCACTCGCCACATATGGTTCGGTTCTTAACATCGCCGGCGGCAATACGGGGGTAAATGGTTTCGCAACGACGTTTAAGTGATTTTCCTCGATAAGTTTTTCTAGGACATTCACATCACCAAGCGTCTGGATTACAAATTGCATGATGGCAAATTGTAGCCGCACCAAGTCACCCTTGATATACGCAAAACGACTGCCTGATATCTTGGTGGCACGCTCTTTGTCTATCAGATCGCGAGGTTCGGCGATCTCCCAATGCTGTTTGGGGGTAAAATCAAAATCTTTTATGTCACCGACGCGTTTCGCAACTTTGTTATCTTCTTCCTTCTCACCGACCGGGACATCTTCGAGCGGCATATTCGGTACGGCTTTCAGCAGCTTTTCATATTCCGCTTCAATTGGTGCAAGGTCGCCTTCAAGTTCGGCAAGTTGTTGCTTTAGGTGCTTACCCTGTTCTAGCTGTGCATCGCTGGGTTTAGCGCCTTTTGCAGCTGCAGAAAGCTCATTGCGCTTAGCTCGCACTCGCTCTATTTCTGTTAACATATCCCGGCGTCTCGCGTCGTAGTCTAAGAGTTTATTAACATCAACGGGATAACCTTTTTGTTTCGCTTTAGTTGCCACAGTCTCCGGATTGTCTCGGATATATTGAATGTCTAACATAGGTCCTTCTTATTAAATCGTTAACGATTGATCAACATGCATATGAATAAAAATACTACCGGCCATGGGCCGACGAACGTGAGACTGCTGAAATACGGTGTCTATACACTGTCATTACACGCCAATTATATCAAAAAAAGGAAATCCTACGCCTTAACTTGCTGACGCGCCTTTATCGCCTGTATGGTCAGTTCTGTACGAGCACGTGCATAGGTACAAAAATCACATGGCCCGCCCATCGCTGCAACACCTATGGCAGGCATATCTCCCTCCATACAATGCTTCATTTTTTCCAGGGTTGGCCCTACCCATGAGTCGTCGCCAGTATAGGGGATTATCTTTGTTTTAAACTCGACCCGGTTGTTAAATCCGTCTAAGTCAAGCCGACCGTTACAGTACACGAAATAGCCCGTATCGTTCACCCTGAAGCCGTTTTGCCTAAGCAGCCACTGGTAAACCTCCATTTGCCGCTTGTAACTCACCTGCCATGCCGAATTAATGTCTACTTCTTTGTCTTTGGCTGTCGCTTTGTAGTCAACGACTATCACTTCCCCGTCAGGGTTTACCCACAGGTCGTCTACTGCTCCGAACACGTGGAGGTTGGTCGGCTCATGTATGGCAGTAACACCCACAAAGTTCTCGCGCCACGTATCCAGGTCGGCGTGCATAAATGGAACCGCTTGCACGTTATATTCAAGCATCAGCGGATGCGGCTCGCCTTTTGAGCGATAAGTATCAAACTCTTTCTTTAATAGTTCATCAATTGCCTTATTGATATTAAACGGCGGACTGTTCGGGCGGGTTATTTTTAGTCTGGTATCGAGCCAGAAACAGCGTGGGCACTGCATATAAAGCTCGATCTTACTTCGACTCACCTTAAATGGCGTTTTCTGCCTAGGTTTATACGGCTGACTCCGTTCCCTCCAATAATTCATATGCTCTTATTGTATCAGTTCCAAGGCCCGACCAAGCGGTATTACTTGTCTGAGAATATTGCAACAAGCCTAGCTGGACTATCGGCAATTGCGGTAGGTTTTTCACTCTTAAGCAACGAGACGTCATTGTAGCCCCAGCTAACACCCACAGAACCAATTCGTGTCTTATGAGCGGCTTGCATATCCCGTGATTCATCGCCTACATAGTAGCAAGTGTTTCGATCGAGCTTATTCTGCTTTATAACTTTACGAAGTGCGCTCGACTTACCGAACAAACCCACCCCGCCGTACACCCGGTCAAAATATATATTTAAATGGTGTGCTTTTAAATATTCTTCTACGTTCTGGCGGCTATTACTGCTGATAACCATAAGTTGCCAATCCAAATCTTGAAGCTCCTTGAGCGCGTCCGATATACCCGGAATTGGTTTCACATCACGCATCCGATGAATCATCATTGCGCGCCCCTTAACCAATAGAACCGGTACCTGGCTGACCGAAATGCCAATTTTCTTACTGATTTTCTTGAGTGGCAACTTTCTATATTCGGATATTTCTTCTTTAGAAAAAGGCGCGTTACCTGTAAGCTCGTAAAAGATCCCCAAGATCACCTCGAAGCTGTCAGCGATGGTACCGTCGAAATCAAAGATGATAGTTCCCCTACTCATCTGCTAAGGGTGGAGACTGCCCGCAAAAACGATCCATGCAAGTGCTGTTTTTGCGACGAAGCTTAATATCATAAAAATTCTTTCACCGAACAAATAGT